>DAOVYS010000095.1 GCA_030635485.1 Pseudomonadota bacterium
GTATATATGCCGGATGCCGCGATCACACCAAAAGGGCATTTACTTCGCTGCACACGTGCATCTGCGTCGCTGGTGAACTATTACGTCCATTCAAACCGCACGATGTTCTCAAGGGCAACCACCTTGGCGAGACGTACTGAAACGATATTGCCGGGTTCACCGATTGCCCGGCTGGCCGGGAGATCGGTGTCAATAAGAAAGTCAGTCAGCACAATATGGACCCTCCTGGGGCCTGAGTCGATGATCAGCGCATCAAACCGGTCGCCTTTTCTGGTTTCGAGATATTTCAGTATCCAGTAACGGTGCCTCAGCTGTCTGACAGGATTGATTCTGGACAGGCCCGTTACTATGGAACGGGCCAGATCGGCTATATCGTCTCGCGAAAAGAGCACGCCTTTTCCTCTTGCCAGATGCATGATCTGGTGCTGCATGGCAAGATCCATAAGACGGCGTATCGGTGATGTGACCATGGTATACTGGGCCGCGCCCACGCTGCTGTGAGGCTTTGGGTCGGGCAGCAGTTCCGCTCTGGGAAGGTTCTTCCGCTGCCGGAAAATCAGAAATAGATCTTTATCATAACCGTGGATCAATCTTGTCCGAAGCGGGGGCTGTGATCTGAACAGTCCCGGGGATTCCCTGTCAGCCACAAATTCGGCCCCAAGGGTATTTGCAAGAACCATGAATTCCGCAACCAGAATCCTCGATCGGCTGTCCGCCTCCGATTTAGTGATCGTAATAGTCTCGTCCGGATTAATTGAGATATTTACATCAGGAACCGGGAGCAGCAGGGCGCCCGCCTCAATCCTCCTCTCCATCAGCTTGCGGCTGAGCATTGCCAGGATTCTCAGCTCTTCATCCGAATCGATCATCTCCTCTGCTTCCGAATATGTAAGCTGACGCCGCACTCTGATAAGACTGGGTACAATATTAAGATCGAGCACTTCTCCGTCAGGGGAGAGCAACACCATGATACTCATCGCGGCCCGGTCTTTGCCGAGTATCAGACTGCAGCACCCCTCGGACAGTTCCGGGGGAAGCATTGGGATACGTCCATCGGGCAGGTATATGGATGAGACCCTGGCCACGGCCTCGTGGAACAGAGGATCACCCGGTCTTACATAATCCGTCACATCCGTGATGTGGATTCCAACGAGATAATTTTTTCCCTGTTTTTCAACATGCAGGGCGTCATCAAAATCTCTGGTGGACTCGCCGTCAATGGTGAGAATGGGCAGGTCTCTGAAATCTTTGCGGCCTTTTGTCCAGATGGCTGATGGATCTGAATTCGCCAGGGATTTTGCCTGGTTCAGCGCTGCGTCTGAAAATTCGATCGGTATCTCATGGCGCAGCAAAGGGATGTTTTCGTTTTTATCCCATACCCCGGCCTTGACCAGGAGATGAAAACAGACGTGGGGACCTGAAAGATGCGCTCTTTTAAGTAGATCTCGCGTCACAGCGCTCTCCGGTGCATCGTTCCCATAAAGGTAATAGTCAGACAGCATCTTAAAGCAGGTTTCACGCTCGGGCCACTCTTCCGGTATATCCCCTTCCCAGAGTTGAGCCAGCGCTCTGGCGCCAGTGTTTAACAGGGCCTCCTTTTCCAGCTCTTTTTCGCGGCGAATGCGGAGCTGTTTTACTATTTCCTCGGAATGAGCGATGATCTTCCCTTCTCTGTATTTGAAAAAGAGACGGTCGGCAAAAACAGAGCGCATAAAAGATGCCACATGGTCATCTGTCGCATGCTCACCAAAACATAATTCCGCCAGAAACTCCGGTTCAAACATGGAATCATTCTCTTCGATTGCAAGTTCCCAGATCTCTTCCAGATTGACGAGGTCCATCATCTGTTGACGTTTTTTCGAGGTGCTCTTCAGCTGTTTGCATAGATCTTCCCTGGCCTGATCCACGGAACATGATTCGAGTGATTTGTGTATCACCCTGGCAAGCGGCAGGTTGACCTCCTTGCCGTTTTGGTTGAGGATCCGCACCCGTTTCCCACTTTCCTCAATTGCAATGGCGCAGATGAACCTGCCATTATCAATGTATTCTATAATTCTTCCCTTCAGTGACATCTGGGATTTTTCCTTTTCGAATTTTTGTCCGGAATGAATCTTAACCATGCCGGCCGGACTCTTCCTGTTTAGCGATGCGGTTCCTCTAACAGTAATAATATGATTTGTCACTATTTTACGATGTCATATCCCCCCAAAGCGGCTATACTTGAATGAAAAATTATATAGGAACGGCGTAAATATATGCAGACGGAAATGGAAAATTCAATCAAATCCGGGGTCGTTGGCCTGGTCGGCCCCCCGAATGTGGGGAAATCCACCCTGCTCAACTGCCTGCTGGGTCAGAAAATATCAATAGTCTCACCAAAGCCGCAGACCACCAGGAACAGAATCTTAGGGATATTGAACGGGCCTGACTACCAAGTCATTATGCTGGACACGCCCGGCCTTCACAAGGCCCATACGCCCCTGAACCTGGAAATGGTCAAAATCGCCCTGAAGACCCTGACAGAGGTAGACGTAATACTATTTATGGTCGACGTTACTTTTCCTGTGCCCAAAAAGGAAAATACTCCAACAGAGTATTTGAAAGGGTCGAACAGGCCGTCTGTCCTGCTCTTAAACAAGATAGACCTGCTCGACAAAGAAGACCTGCTTCCGGTGATAAACGGGTACCAGGAGCTTTACCCGTTTGACACGCTTATTCCGATTTCAGCTCTCAAGCATGACGGCACGGATATTCTGATTCCCGAACTTTTGAAATTTCTGCCATCCGGCCCGCGCCTCTATCCTGAGGATATCCCGACTGATGCCACGGAACGTTTTATTGTGTCTGAAATAGTCAGGGAAAAAATCTTTCTGTATACGGATCAGGAAATACCGTATTCAACAGCAGTTGCTATTGATTCGTTTCACGAGGACTCCAGCAAAGGACTGATTTCAATCCACGCAACGATTTTTGTGGAAAAGAGTTCTCAAAAAGGGATAATTATTGGCAAGGGAGGGAAAAAACTCCAGCAGATCGGCGCTGCCGCCCGAAAGGATATTGAGAACCTTCTGGCCCAGCGCTGTTTTCTGAAATTATGGGTCAAGATCCGTAAAAACTGGACAAAGAACGTGAATTTTCTAAAAGAACTGGGTTTCGGCGGTTAAAAATTATCGAATCGCCATGATCTTCCTGGAGATTTTTTTATACCTCTCCATCCGAACCGGCATAAAAACTCCAGGCCATCTTGAATAATTGTCTTTTCGTCCGATCTCGGCGTCACAGCAAAAATGAAAAATGCTCACATATGCCTAATATGCGAAGTTTATACCCGAATGGGTACTTTTTCATTTTCACTGTTCCTTGACCTCGAACGAAAATCCTAAATTATTCAAGACACCCTCCATCAGGGCACAGCCGCTTTTGCGGTGACAATAGCCATTACAGGTACGACGCCATCAATTATTTATCCACCACCAGCTTGTTATAGTTTTTGAGCACCACAAAACTCTCTGTCGATTCTATCCCGTCAATACGCGTTAATTGTTTGCTGAGGAAATCGATCAGTCCGTGTCTCAGATCCACCCACACTTCGATTATTATATCGTAGCGTCCGGAAGTGATGCATGCGGACTGAACTTTGTATAGCTCTGAGACTTCCGCGGCTTTTTTTTCAAGATCCTTGCTTGACGAAATCTTTATTCCGAGAAATACAAGCTGTTTGTCGTCAACGGTATCAGGATTGATAAGTCCGGATACCGTCAGAACACCCGAGTCCGTGAGCTTTCTTATTCTGTTTCTGATCGTACCCTCGGAAACGGAAAGCTGTGAGGCTATGTTTTTGTTGTTGATGCGTCCGTGTCTGCCCAGGATATTGATAATTTTTTTGTCAAGATCGTCAATCATAATGCATTCCTTATAATGAGAATATCTGAACCGGCATCGCCGGAAGTTAAAAGGATGAAAGGGTTTGCGGCCTTTATTGTTTTTGCAGGAGTATTTCCTGTTGACGAAAAAACAAATTCTGGTTTAAGTTATACGCTTTTTTTTGGTATATAGACAACTCTCAATTATTTTTTTTTGTAAGCGTTCACAGGCACCGCATCTGCACGCGAGCAGGGTGACCGGCATAGGATTACTATAGCCGGTCACCCTGCTCGCGCACAGCTGCAGCACCTGTGAACGCTTACATCCCGGGGGTTCCCGTAGTTCGTACCATGGTTAACGGCTACTTTTTTATAGGTCTTCAAGGCTGAAGCCGTTTAACGGTAGAGCCACAAGGGGGAAAGACCATTCTTGTATTACGGATTGTATCAATTGCTGGGTTGGTTTTTTTTGGTTGTTATCCTCCCCTTTTTTCTTTTATATGCACGACTCACCGGCAGACATCTGGCTGGTCTCGGCCAGCGGCTAGGCTTTCTGAAACAGCTTGATTCCGCCTCGGACCGTTCCCCCAGACTCTGGTTGCATGCCGCCTCGGTCGGGGAAGTTAAGGCTGCACGGATTCTGATCAGTGAGATCAGGAAAAAACTGCCGGACGCGGCCATCATTGTTTCGACAATGACCGAACAGGGGCAGCTTGTGGCAAGACAACAGCTGGACCCTGAAATCGATTGCATATATGCGCCGCTTGATCTGCCTGTTATTGCACGTCGGGTAATGCGAAAAATCCGGCCTTCCGTCTATGTCTGCCTTGAGACTGAACTTTGGCCGAACATCATCAGCCAGGCCTTTAGGGCCGGGGTCGCGTTGGTTCTGCTGAACGGCAGACTGTCTGAGCGCTCGTTCAGGCGTTACAAAAAAGTTCGTGGCCTTATGAAAGAGGTCCTGGTCCGTTTTTCCGCAATTTCAGCTATTACGGCCGGCGACCGGAAAAGATTTACCACCCTTGGCGCGGACTCTGAAAGGGTTGTCGTACACGGCAATGTCAAACATGACTCAATCCCTGTCTCTTATCGTTCGCAAGGAACTGGGCATGAAAAAAATCTGCCGCAAAGCTGCCGAAACAGGCTTGGGATCGGGGATGGCCAGACGGTTTTGGTGGCAGGCAGCACTCACAAGGGTGAAGAATCACAACTTATTGACGTCTTTAAGACAGTGAAAGCAAGGGTCGGGGACCTGATCTGGGTGGTAGCGCCCAGACACCTCAATAGGATTCCGGAAATCGAGGCTCTGTTCCGGGACCATGGAATCCGTTTTGACAGGCTCAGCAATATAGAGGATAATGGCCGAAAGGAAGAGGTGATTCTGGTTGATTCCATGGGAGAACTGGCGGGTCTCTATTCCATTGCAACCTTTGTCTTCTGCGGCGGAAGTCTGGTCCCGAAAGGCGGGCACAATATCATGGAACCCGCTGCATGGGGCAGGCCGGTCTTTTACGGCCCCAGCATGAAAGATTTTGCCGACGCAAAAGAGCTTCTGGAATCAGTTAAGGCCGGTTTCCCGATTTCAGGGCCGGATGAACTGACACGATCCATTCTGAACTTTATTGAACGACCCGCTGAATACGAGGCCGCCGGGCAAAGGGCTCGTGAAATCGCAATGGCCCAGCAGGGAGCGGCCCGAAAACAGGTTCAGCTGATAATTGACTGCCTGAATCGTCGAGAGATGAATGACGAGTGAAGGAAGGGTTGAGCGCGGGCCGTTTTTTTGTGTGAGCATCCAACAGGTAATCTCTACTCGAACGTTTTCAAGTTTCGAGTTTCAAATAACAACAGGAATATATTTCTATGAAAGCACTTGTCGCGCTTGAAGATGGAACGATATTCGAAGGTGAATCATTTACCGGTCCTGGTGAGATTTCCGGCGAGATTGTTTTTAATACGGGTATGACCGGATACCAGGAGGTGCTGACCGACCCTTCTTACAAGGGGCAGATCGTTACCATGACATATCCGCTGATCGGCAATTACGGCGTTAATCAGGAGGACATGGAATCTGAAAGGATTCACATGGAAGGTTTTTTGGTTAAGGAATATAATGGTGTGCCCAGCAATTTTCGCTCCACTGGCTCTGTTGCGGATTTTTTAAAGACATATGATATACTTGGCGTTCAAGGCATTGACACTCGCGCGCTTACGCGCCACATCCGTGTTGCCGGCGCCATGAAGGGCGTTGTTTCGACCCTGGATTTAAATCCTGAATCCCTGGTAAAAAAGGCTAAGGAATCAGAAGGTCTTGTGGGCCGTGACCTGGCAAGCGAGGTTACATGCGATAAGCCATACGGCTGGTCGGAATCAGGCCCCGGAGATCCGGACGTCTTCTCCGGTTTGCCTTCTAAAACCTTCAAGGTTGTGGCGCTCGATTTCGGGCTGAAATACAATCAGCTCAGGCTGCTGACAGAGAAGGGATGCGTTGTCCGTGTCGTGCCGGCCGTAACTTCCGCCAAAGAGATCCTTGGTCTTGATCCTGACGGCGTCTTTCTCTCCAACGGTCCCGGTGATCCGGCGGCGGTGCCGGTTGTGGATACTGTGAGGGAGATCCTGGGAAAGAAGCCCGTGTTCGGGATCTGTCTGGGACATCAGATTTTGGGGCGCGCTTTCGGCGGCACGACTTACAAGCTAAAATTCGGGCACAGAGGAGCAAATCAGCCGGTCAAGGACCTTGCCACGGGCAAGATCGAAATAACCTCCCAGAATCACGGCTTTTGTGTGGACATGGACAGTCTTGACCCGGATCAGGTTGAACTCACGCATGTCAACCTTAACGACGGCAGCCTGGAGGGGATAAAACACAAGAAATACCCGGCCTTTTCGGTCCAGTATCATCCGGAAAACGCGCCTGGCCCCCACGATGCCGTTTACCTCTTTGACCGTTTTATCGATATGATGGATGAGTGGAAGAAAAGAAGTGTTTAAAGGTTGATAGGTTCAAAGGTTTATTTGATCGGAATTTTTCTTTATTCAACCCTGAACCCTGAACCGTAATCAATTGATCTTATTGGGATCTAAATACTCAAGCAGTAAATATTCGGGTACGCCCGTAACCCGCAACAAAAAACACAATCATGCCTAAACGAACAGATATAAAGAAAATTCTGATTATCGGGTCAGGCCCGATAATCATCAGTCAGGCCTGTGAATTCGATTACTCCGGAACACAGGCGGTCAAGGCGCTTAAGGAAGAGGGTTACGAGGTGGTGTTGATAAATTCCAATCCCGCCACCATCATGACCGACCCCGAGGCGGCGGACCGGACCTATATAGAACCGATTACGCCTGAGATGGTTGCAAAGATCATTGAGAGGGAAAGACCGGATGCGCTTCTTCCTACACTGGGAGGCCAGACCGGTTTGAATACTGCTATAAAGGTAGCTGAAACAGGCATTTTGGAAAAATATTCCGTTGAAATGCTTGCCGCGGATGTTGGGGTTATTCAGAAGGCCGAAGGCCGCGAACAGTTCAGGGACGCCATGAAAAAGATCGGCCTAAAGGTCCCTGAAAGCGTTATAATCCACTCGGTTCAAGAGACAAAAGCCGCTGCCGAGAGAATCGGTTTTCCAATCATTGTACGGCCGAGCTTCACATTGGGCGGAACAGGGGGCGGCGTTGCCTACAACAACCGGGAACTCGATTCACTTGCCGCTGCCGGAATTGATTTAAGCCTTAATTCCGAGGTCATGCTCGAACAGAGTCTGTTGGGCTGGAAGGAGTATGAGCTTGAGGTCATGCGGGACAAGAATGATAATGTCGTCATTATCTGTTCCATTGAAAATATTGACCCTATGGGGGTCCATACCGGTGACTCCATTACAGTGGCCCCGGCCCAGACCCTGACTGACGTGGAATACCAGAACATGCGTGACGCATCTATAGCCATCATGCGTGAAATCGGGGTGGAGACCGGCGGGTCCAATGTGCAGTTTGCGGTTAATCCTGAAGACGGCGAACTCATGGTAATTGAAATGAACCCGCGGGTCTCGCGGAGTTCCGCCCTTGCCTCCAAGGCCACCGGGTTCCCGATTGCAAAGATCGCGGCCAAGCTGGCCGTGGGCTACACGCTGGATGAGATTCCGAATGACATAACCCGTAAAACCTATGCAGCGTTTGAACCGACAATAGATTACTGCGTGGTCAAGATTCCGCGCTGGACCTTTGAAAAATTTCCCGAGGCCGAAGACGTCCTTGGCACTGCCATGAAATCAGTGGGTGAAATAATGGCAATCGGCAGGACCTTTAAGGAGGCCCTGCAGAAAGGGTTGAGATCCCTTGAAATCGGCTGCACCGGGTTTGGCGCCGGCGACACGTTTAACCTCTCTTCTTTTGATCAGCGCGAGCTGGTGGAGGGGTTGCGGAGGCCCAACTCTCAAAGACTTTTCCATATTCATGAGGCCTTGAAACGGGACATGAGTATTCCTGAGCTTTTTGAATACACCTCCATTGACCCCTGGTTTCTTCACAACTTTAAAGAGATCGTAACTGTTGAGGCGGATATCAAGGAAATGGGATTTACGGGTCTGGACAGAGACGTCCTGTATAAGGTGAAACAGTTAGGCTTTTCCGACCAGCAGCTAGCCTTTTTGACCGGCACCCGGGAGGAAGACATCCGGGAACTTCGCGAAAAACTGGGCCGAACTCCGGTCTTTAAACTTGTGGATACATGCGCTGGTGAATTTGAGGCGTACACGCCTTATTATTACTCCACCTATGAAACGGAAAATGAGGCCAGGCCCGGCGGCAATCGAAAGGTTATGATCCTGGGCGGCGGGCCCAACCGGATCGGCCAGGGCATCGAGTTCGACTACTGCTGCGTACACGCCTCTTTTGCATTAAAGGAGATGGGTATTGAGAGCATAATGGTGAACAGCAACCCGGAAACGGTGAGCACGGATTATGACACATCGGATAAGCTTTATTTCGAACCTCTTACCAGGGAAGATGTCTTAAATATTATTGATATCGAAAAGCCGGAGGGGGTCATTGTTCAGTTTGGCGGACAGACGCCGTTGAACCTGGCGGTTCCGCTTGCAGATGCGGACGTGCCGATTCTGGGTACATCGCCGGACAGCATTGACCGGGCCGAGGACAGGAAACGGTTTCAGCAGCTTTTGCAGAAACTGAATCTGGTGCAGCCTGACAACACCACGGCCGAGACCATGGACGA
>DAOVYS010000201.1 GCA_030635485.1 Pseudomonadota bacterium
AATTGTCTTTTCGTCCGATCTCGGCGTCACAGTGAAAATGAAAAATGCTCACATATACCTAATAAGCTGCGCTTTTTCATTTTCACTGTTCCTTGACCTCAAACGAAAATCCTAAATTATTCAAGATACCCTAAAGATACTTTTTCCTCAATTTTGCCGACAGATCCCGCGTCAGTGCAAGTACCCGTCCGGCAAGGGCAGGGGTGAGGGCGCCGGTGCCGCAGCTTGGAGTGATCAGGGTCCGTCCCAGGAGAGCCGGCAGGTCCCAGTCAGCATTTATAAGCATGGCAGCCTGTTTTTCCCACATTTTTGTAAGTGATTCCGTGGTTTCGTTTAAGATCTGCTCCTCTTCCGAGGTGGGCACGATTCCCCATGCAATGATCCCGTCTCTGTTCAGGAACGAGTAGAGCTGATCCCTGCAGGTTATCAGCCGGTCAAAGAATCCATAAGCGTCAAAACTCAAGATGTCGAAATCGAGAGAGAGCATGAAATTCCAATCCGTATTCGCACATACGTGCACGCCGGCCAGGCCGCCGTTCTGTTTGATTGCCGCAAAGACTTCATTCATGTTTAAAGCGAGATCATCCGGAGAAATAGTGATAAAAGAGGACGAGCCCAGGCCTGCAAATGCCGGCTCGTCAACAAACATGAGTGTGGGCAGTCCGAGCTGCTTAAGGAATTTCACCTGCCAGCCCGCTTTCATGGCAACTCCCTTGACCCCCATTTCCCGGATCGTCGGATCATAGTAGCCGAGACGGTCATCCTGATCCTTAAGCCCGGTGAGCAGAGTAAATGGACCTGTAACCTGGCCCTTTACAGCAGTTAGTCCTGGTTTTTTTGCTGCTTTTTCCTTAAAGAGATAGAGCCCTTCCGCCCGTTCCCGGCTGACCTGAAACCTGGAGGAAAGCAGCTGGTCGGGATTTTCGGACACCATCAGATACTCTTCAAAGAATTTCAGGAGATCCGTTTCAAAGGATTCTGTGTGTATATTAAAAAAGGTGTGCTGTTCTTCTTCCGCAATACCTGGAAATCCTTCGACAAACTGTCTCAGCATGCCTTCCAGGGGGTTGCAGGGCAACTGGGGCCAGAGCGGGATGTCCGGTGTGTGGCTGAAGATCCATTCCAGCGCCTCTCCATGATTTGAGAGCGGAAGACTTCCGATCAGGGTGGCAAGTCCGCCAGGATTGAAGTCTGAATGAGCGCTTTTCTCGGACATATCTTGTCTCCAGGTTTACTGATTACTGGTTGCGGGTCATGTGTTGCGGGCAATTTAAGCAATTTTTCGTTATTTTGCCATAACATTCAGGATGAGTCGTTCAATCAGGCTTGATGGACTCGTAAAAAGTCCATCGTACCGAATTAGATGGCTAAGTAAAAAGTTCGATATATGCCCCGCAGGAAATGCCCTTGGGGTACAAGGAGTAGTAATTTTTCAGGTACGAGGCCATACATGTGGTATGCATCGTACCTGAAAAATTGCTGCGACGCAGTAGATCGGACTTTTTACGACGCCATCAGGCTTGAATCCAGATGCGATGCCGGTGCGATTTGTTTGTTTACCTTTTGTTTGACTCCATCGCATAAAAATCTGTACAATAGCATAACATCCTTAAATACCTTTTAAAATTTTTTATTGTGCCGATTTAGTAGAACATGGAAGACAAAACGGATATCGAACAGATAGAGATCGATCTTCTTCTTGATGCCGTTGAACGGCGGCATGGTTATGACTTTAGAGAATATTCCCGTGCCTCTCTCACAAGGAGACTGCGGCGTCTTCGGGTTGATATGAAAAAAGAGCACATCTCGGACCTTATCCCATTGGTGCTTTACGGGCAGGGCGTAATGGAATCACTGGTTGACGGCATATCGGTCACAGTGAGCGAGATGTTCAGAGATCCTTATGTCTTTAAAATGGTCAGGGAAAAGATCGTGCCCTACTTAAAGACTTATCCCAAGGTAAATATATGGGTGGCCGGGTGCGCCACGGGCGAAGAGGTCTATTCACTCGCAATCCTTTTCAAGGAAGAGGAAATCTATGACAGGGTACAGATTTATGCCACCGATATTAACGAAAAATCTCTTAAAAAGGCAAAGGCTGGAATCTACTCCGAGGATCAGACAAAGACCAATACGAACAATTATTATAAGTCCATGGGCAGGGAATCCTTTAACGACTACTATTTTACAAAATTTCACAAGGTCATGATGGCCAGGGACCTGATGAAGAATGTGGTGTTTTTGACTCACAACCTGGCTGTTGACCGGGTCTTTAATGAAATGCAGATGATTTTTTGTAGAAATGTGCTCATTTATTTTTCCATCCCGCTCCAGGAACGGGTCTTAAAATTGTTTGACGATAGCCTGTGCAAGAACGGGTTTCTTGCACTGGGGACAAAGGAACATATCAGATTTTCAAAGACGGAGAAGAGTTTCAGGACAGTGGGGAAAAAAGAGAAGATATTTCAGAAAATCATGCCCCGGGCAGGTGCGTAACTATGTCTTTGTCCGCTCCGGGAAGATTCAGACTTGTTGTGATAGGCGGGTCGGCGGGTTCCACCATAGGACTGCCCTTGATCCTTGCCGGGCTGCCGCATGACTTAAGGCTGCCGGTTGTGGTTGTAAGGCATATTGCCCCTGAATCCACCTGGGAGTTTTTCATGAGGCGGACAGACGCGGATTGCGCCCTGACCATAATAGAGCCGGACGATAAAGAACCTATCTTTGGCGGGCATGTCTACATGGCCCCTCCGAATTATCATCTTCTGATTGAAAGGGATTACACCTTTTCTCTGTCAGTGGATGAAAAGGTCAGGTATTCCCGGCCTTCAATCGACGTCTTATTTGAAACAGCCGCTGACGCCTATGGCGAATCCGTGATAGGAGTTATTATGACAGGGGCCAATGACGATGGGGCTGCGGGACTTAAAAAAATTAAGGAGAGAGGCGGGTATGCAATTGTGCAGGATCCGAAAACAGCTCAAGTCGACATCATGCCCAAGGCAGCCATCGCGGCTTGCGATGTTGACAGAATCCTGCCGTTGGAGAGGATCGCTGAGGCGTTGTTGGAGCTTGAACGGTTATAGTCAGGGGTCAGGGGTCAGGGTCAAGGGGGCAGGGACCGGGATAATGGATTGATTTTTTCTGTTGTTTTTGCTGACCCCCGACCCCTAGTTACTTCACAGAGGTGAGAATGCAACAATCTATTTTCAAGTCTATATTCGGCAGGGGATTCTTCAGGACCCAGCTTTTGTGGTTTCTGTTCGTATCCATGGTTCCTCTTCTTGTTGTCGGTTACATTAACTACGAGAATATCTATGAGACGTTACAGAAAGACGTCAAGATTCTGTTGGCAAAAACAGCGCATAACAAGGCCAGGGAGATTGAACATTTTTTCCAGGACAACATCAGGATGCTTCTTTTGGAGTCGCATAGAAAGAGCGTGTTTTACATTCTTGAAAAGCTGAAGTCTTCTTATGACGCATCGGGTTTCGAACTTGATGAATTTGTAAAAAATGAGGATTGGAAGTCTCTTGCCGGGAATTGTAAAAAGGAATTTGATTTTTTCCTGTCCGCAAGTGATTTTCACGATATTTTTTTAATTGATGACAAAGGCAATATCCTTTTTACGGATGCCGGGGAAGATGATCTTGGAACAAATATATTTGCAGGCAAATATTCCGGGACATTATTCGGCAAGGCCTGTAGAAAGGCATTTCAAAACGAGATGGTGGTCTTTTCCGATTTTGAAAAGTATGGGCCGTCAGGTGAGGCGTCCGCATCTTTTCTGGTCTCGTTGATTCGTGATGAAGCAGGCAATAAGGCCGGACTGATGGCTGTCCAGGTCGGCAACCAAGAGATAGACAGGATCATGCAGTCAGGTGAGCTTGGCGAGCGCGGCGAGGCATATCTTATCGGTCAAGACCTGATGATACGTTCAAGTTCGATAGTTGAAGACCGGTCAACTCTGCTGGAAATAATCGTAAATACGGAGCAGACCAGGCTATGGAAGCATGAACATATTGAAATGAATGACTCCTCTGAAGGGGACGGACATTACGAGGCCGCAAGCATCTATAAGGGGCGTAGAGCAACCGACGTTCTCGGCATACACCACAATATAGAAATTTGCGGAGTTTGCATGGCTGTGATTACCGAACTTCCTGTTTCCGAGGCGTTTGTTGCGGCAAGGGAGCAGAGGCGCCAGGCCATATTTATGGTTGGCATAGTCTCCTGCCTGGTCTTGTTCATGGCGTTTGTTGCAGCCAGGCGCGTTACCACGCCCTTAAGGAAATTGACCGGAATAGTAAGACGTGTCGCATTGGGGGACCTTGCCCTGCCGGATGAGGATATTTCAAAAGCTGAAGATGAATTCGGCCAGGTCGGCAGGGATTTTGGGGAGATGGTGAAATCACTTCAGGATATCTCAAATATTTGTGAAAGAATTGGTTTTGGCGTGTTGGACTCAAATGTCACTATTCGTAGTGAAAAAGATATGTTAGGGAAATCCGTCAACAGGATGATTGAAAATTTCAGGGATGTTGTCCGGCAGACGAACACCATTTCTCAGGGTGATTTTTCAGTCGAAGTTGTTCCGCGCGGTGATCAGGATGAATTAGGCAAGGCTTTGCTTGGTATGACAAGAAGCCTGAGAGCCGCATCAGAGAAAAATGAGACAAATGCCTGGCTTAAAACCGGACGGGCTGAACTTGCGGACCACATGCGCGGCGACAAGGATATCCAGATACTTTCAACCGATATTATCAGATATCTTGCAAAGTATCTGGATGCCCAGATAGGTACCCTGTTTGTTTCCGTGGACGAGAAGACATTCGCCCTGGCAGGGAGTTACGCATTTCCTGAACGTAAAGGCCTTCCTATAACTGTTGAACTCGGTCAGGGACTCATTGGGGAGGTTGCCCGCGAGAAAAAGTACATACTCCTGTCCGAGGCTCCGGATGATTATATCAAGATCGAGTCATCGCTCGGTTCCGCGGTCCCGAAGAGCATTATCGTCATGCCGGTGATTTACGAGGAAAGGGTGATGGGAGTTATGGAATTCGGTTCATTTATGGAATTTGATTCTCTTCAGATAGAATTTTTAACCCTTGTCTCGGAAAGTATCGCAATCGCAATACACTCGGTTCAGGAAACG
>DAOVYS010000075.1 GCA_030635485.1 Pseudomonadota bacterium
CGACACAAATGGCCTGAGCTGCGCCGGGACCAACGGCTGTCACGGCAATCAGACAGACCGTAGTGATATGGCGGTTATCAGTGGCGGGCATCATCATCCTGACGCCTACCGGATATTGTATGTGGGTACTACTGCCGTTCTAGGTTCCCCGGCCGTTGATTATGAGGAGCTTATGATAAAGACTCCTGCTACTGCAGTAGTTACAAGCGGTGCTAGCCAGAATGTAAATATCTACAGCGGCGGCGTAAGTGACCCCAGTATCAGCGAATTGTGCGCCAAGTGCCACTCTGACTTCCATGGTGACGCCGCCGATGTCGGCTCAGCCGGCGCATGGCTCAGGCATCCGACCGATGTTGGCATTCCCTCAACATGGGCAATAGGTAACTCCGGCTATACCCCAGACGGAAATGATTACAAGCATAATCCTGTTGGCTATGACAATGCAACAGTCGATATCGCAAATAAAGTTGTTACATGCCTCTCCTGCCACCGCGCTCATGGAACCGCCAATGCTGATCTGCTCAGGTGGGATTACTCACTTCAACTCGCTGGCAGTGCAACAGTAACATACGGTTGCCTGGGATGCCATGACGCCCAGAGAGGGAGTTAAGCAACAAATAACCAACCCGGTGTTAATCACCAAAAAAGGGCGGCCTTTCGGCCGCCCTTTTTTTGGGTCCGGTATCCCGATAGATTCAATTGTAAGGATAATGAAACTAGTGTTGCAGCATATTTTTCACTTGACATGCGGTCATCTACGGTTTAATAGAATTATTTTTTAGAAAAATTCTACCGGGAACGGCGCCTCTTGATGGCAGCCGTTTTTTTATCCGTCCCGTCTCTTCTATGCAAAAGAGACGGGACGGTCTATTTTTCAGGCATTAATAATTAAGGAAACAGCAATGAACAGGAACTTGGACAGGGTCCGCAATATCGGCATCAGCGCCCACATTGATTCGGGTAAGACTACACTCACCGAACGGATCCTCTACTACACACAACGAATCCACGCCATACACGAAGTAAGAGGCAAAGACGGCGTCGGAGCCACCATGGACTCCATGGAACTCGAAAAGGAACGAGGTATCACGATCCAGTCCGCAGCCACTTACTGCACCTGGAAGGACCACGATATCAATATCATCGACACACCAGGGCATGTGGATTTCACGATTGAGGTGGAACGTGCCTTAAGGGTGCTTGACAGCGCAATACTGATTCTCTGTTCCGTGGGCGGCGTGCAATCCCAGACCATTACCGTAAACAGGCAGATGACCAGGTACGGGGTGCCGAGGATTGCCTTTATCAACAAATGCGACCGAACCGGCGCGAATCCGTATCGCGTCACGGACCAGATCCGGGACAAGCTCGGACTCAATCCGGTCCTGCTCCAGATCCCCATAGGACTCGAAGGAGACCTGGAAGGCGTGATTGATCTGATCACCATGAAGGCACTCTATTTTGACGGCGACATGGGCGAGATCGTACGCGAAGAAGAGATCCCGGACCATTTACGCGAAGAGGCTGATGCCAGACACGAGGAGCTTATTGATGCGGCATCCATGTTCTCGGACAAACTCATGGAAGCCGCACTGGAAGGCACGCCGACCCCAGACATGATCAGGGACGCCGTGCGCACCGGCACTATCAGCCTGGACATGGTTCCGGTGCTCGTTGGTTCCGCATACAAGAACAAGGGAGTTCAGCCCCTTTTAAATGCATTGATAGACTATCTGGCAGCGCCCGGGGACATTGACAACAAGGGGCTGAACCTGGACAACAATGAGGAAGAGATATCCTTGAGTTCAGATCCCGACGACCCGCTGGTGAGCCTGGCATTCAAGCTTGAGGACGGGAGATATGGACAGCTGACCTATATAAGGATCTATTCAGGCACGCTCAAAAAAGGAGATACCATTTTTAACAGCAGGACGGACCGGAAATGCAAGGTGGGACGTCTCGTGCGTATGCATTCGGATGAGATGGAGGAGATCCAGGAGGCCCGGGCCGGGGATATTGTGGCCCTGTTCGGCATAGACTGTTCTTCGGGCGACACGTTCACCGCAACGGGTGTATCCGTATCCATGACATCAATGCATGTCCCTGCACCGGTAATCTCGCTCGCAGTGGTCCCTGTGGACAACAAGGCACAGGTCAACATGTCCAAGGCCTTAAACCGCTTCACCAAGGAAGACCCCACTTTCAAGAGTCATGTCGATCCCGAGACCAGTGAAACAATCATATCCGGCATGGGCGAACTCCATCTTGAGGTGTACATCCAACGTATGCATCGGGAGTACGATGCAGAGATAGAAGTAGGGGCGCCACAGGTTGCATATCGCGAAACAATCACAAAGCGTGCGGAATTCAACTATACCCATAAAAAACAGACCGGCGGTTCCGGGCAGTTCGGAAGGGTTGCAGGATTCATAGAACCACTTGAAGATGGTGAATACGAGTTTGTTGACAAGATCGTCGGCGGCTCAATCCCCAGGGAATTCATCTCTTCCTGCGACAAAGGTTTTAAAAAATGCCTTCAAAAAGGTTCAATGGCTGATTTTCCCGTAACCGGGGTGCGTGTTATAATAAATGACGGCTCATCCCATTCCGTGGACTCCTCGGACGTGGCCTTTCAACTTGCCGCCGTAGGAGCGTTTAAGGAAGGGGTCAGCAAGGCCGGGCCGGCGCTCCTGGAACCGGTCATGAAGGTAGTTGTTGAAGGTCCGTCGGAATTTCAGGGCGGGGTCATGGGGAGTCTGAACCAGAGGCGAGGTCTCATTGTGGGCACCTTTGAAGAAGGCCATTATACTGTGGTGGAGGCTGAAGTGCCCCTCTCCAACATGTTCGGGTATTCCACGGTGCTCCGTTCGCTTACCCAGGGCAAGGCCGAGTTCACGATGGAATTCGCAGCCTACAGACAGATACCGGCAGGCCTTGCGGACGAGGTGATCCAGGAGGCTAAAAAAAGGCGGAATCCATAAGATATTTGGATAGTGATTCAGATTCCGCACCTCCTTAGTTCTATGTTTCGACACAAAATTAATGATGGCGTCGTAAAAAATCCGATCTACGCCCCGCAGGAAGTGCCCTTGGGGTACAAGGAGTAGAAATTTTTACTTAGCCATCTCCTGACTTTTTACAAGTGCATCAACTTTAAGGTATTAAAAATGACAAGAGATGATTTTTTACAAAAAAATCCGCTTCGGATCCTCAATCTGGATGCCGACGGAAAGGCTGTTGACCAGCGTATGGGTCTTGTAATCGCCAGAGCCGGCCTTGGAAAAACCGCAATTCTCGTGCAGATTGCGTTAGACAGCCTTCTGCGTGGGAAAAGGGTTGTTCACGTGAGCATCGGCCAGAACCTTGACAAGACAAGGACTCGATATGATGATGTCTACAACGACATATCAAAGGCGTATGACTTTGAGAATGGTGTGACGATCCGGGATGAAATCATGCGCAACCGTATGATCATGACCTTCAATGAGTCGGTATTCAGCGTTCCCAGGCTGGAGGAGCGGCTGAACGATCTAATTGTCCAGGACATATTCCGGCCGGACGGCCTTGTTATTGACGATTTTGATTTCACGGCAGCCGACAAAAAAAACTTGAGCGAAGTACACGAACTGGCAAAGGAAACCGGTTTAAACGTCTGGTTTTCCGCTGTCTGCCACAGGGACGATCCGAGAATTAGTGAAAACGGAGTGCCTGCACCCTGTCACGAGACGGACGACCTGTTTGATACAATTGTTCTGTTACAGCTTGAATCACGAAAAACGAAAGCCGAGCGTCCGGGCAATGAAAAAGTTATAGGGCTCAACATATTAAAGGATACTATCGGCGGCACGGATTCTTCCAAAATCCTGAACTTGGACCCTGCAACCCTGATGATTATCAGAGACTGAAAAGGCTATCGGTCGATGACATTTGATTTTATCAATGTCATAGGTTCCAGGTTCAAGGTTCAAAGATTTATTTGATCAAAAATTTTCCCTATTCAACCCTGAACCCTGAACGTAGAACCTTGAACAAGGAAATTTCTCATCATGAAATTCAGACCCTGTATAGATCTCCATGAGGGACGCGTGAAACAGATTGTCGGCTCCACCCTGTCCGACAGCGGACCTGAAGAGTTGAAAACCAATTTTTCCGCAGACAAGCCCTCTTCCTGGTATGCTGAGATGTATAAAAGTGACGGGCTTACAGGTGGGCACGTCATCATGTTAGGGCCTGGAAATAAAGAAGCGGCAGCTTCCGCGCTTCAGGCATATCCAGGGGGGCTTCAGATCGGCGGAGGCATCAATCCGGAAAACGCGGCCTACTGGCTTGATCAGGGCGCCAGCGCCGTGATCGTCACATCGTATGTCTTCAAAGACGGGAAAGTGTATGAGGAGAGGCTTGCCGAACTTACAAAAGCAGTGGGCAGCAACAGGCTGGTCATTGATTTAAGTTGCCGAAAAAGGGGTTTTGATTACTTTGTCGTAACCGACCGGTGGCAAAAATTTACGGATGTGACTATTTCCAGAGAATCACTCAAGTTTTTTTCCAGATATTGCTCCGAATTTCTAATCCATGCAGTGGATGTGGAAGGCAAATGCGGCGGAATCGCCGAAGACCTTGTCGCTGACCTGGCACGCTGGACCCCCATCCCCACAACATATGCCGGAGGTGTCAAAAACATTGACGATCTTTACCGGATAAAAAAATTGGGACAGGGACGACTTGACGTCACAATCGGCAGCGCCCTGGATATCTTTGGAGGAACGGGCATAAAATATTCCGAAGCGCTGACCTTTCATCGACAGGAGGAGTAATTGTAAGTCCTCAGGGTGTCTTGAATAATTTAGGATTTTCGTTCGAGATCAAGGAACAGTGGAAATGAAAAAGCACCCATTCGGGTATAAACTCCGCATATTAGGTATATGTGAGCATTTTTCATTTTTGCTGTGACGCCGAGATCGGACGAAAAGACAATTATTCAAGATGGCCCTCAGTGTAACCATGCGTAATCCGTCGATTGCGCCGTCCCTTTATCAACGCCATTCCAACGCACCCCCTGCCTTTCCCCTCTTGACCCTCTCTTTCTCTTCAGCTATGATATATAAAATTTAGACAAAAAATCTTTTTTTTATCTCATTTTGACCAAATGGAAAAAATCTTGATGGGCAAAGAACTTTCGATCATCGAACAGCGGGTCAAACAAATTCGAAATTACATCGACCGGATGCCCAGTCTCTCCACTACGGTGACTAAGGTCCTGGAGGTCTGTAACCGTCCAAATACGTCCGCAAATGACCTCAACAGGGTAATCTCTCTTGACCCTGTCCTTACCGGGCAGGTTTTGAAGCTTATCAACTCTGCCTATTACTCCCTCCCGAATCAGATTACTTCTCTTGCCAGGGCTATCATTATGCTGGGCCTTAATACAGTCAAAAATCTGGCCTTAAGTACGGCAATCATTGGGACCATTGGAAAGGCGAAAACATCCCAGGGCCTTCCCATGGACACATTCTGGGCTCATTCCATATGCGTGGGAGTAACCTCAAAGGCAATAGCCGCAAAAAAGGGGGTTCCGGTCTCGTTACGAGAAGAGTATTTTGTGGCAGGCCTGTTGCACGATCTGGGGAAAATCCCCTTAGCCAGCTGCTTTCCGGTCGATTACGACCAGGTCCTTGAACTTGCCAAGCTGCAACAGGGAGCCCTTCATCGGGCCGAAACCATGATCCTGGGGGTTGATCACAGTATGACAGGAAAATTGATCGCCGAGAAATGGCAGCTGAGCGCTCCCCTGGCATCTTCGCTCTCTAATCATCATAAACCGGATGATGCGACATGGGAAGAGCGGGACCTTGTCACCACGGTCGCACTTGCAAATATATACGCCAATATCTTTGAAATAGGCTCGGCAGGAGATTTTTTCCAGGAAGGGCCTGTAATTTTTGATATTCTCGAACTGGCCGGCATGACTTGGGACGATATAACCGAACTACATGAAACCGTGCATGGCGAAGTGGAAAAGGCCCAAGTTTTCTTAAAGGTTTCCCGGGAGGGATAATTGTCATGAAAATCAGATTCTGGGGCGTGCGCGGGTCCATTCCGTGCCCAGGCCCCAACACCGTTAAATACGGCGGCAACACCGTATGCATTGAATTGCGAATCAAAGAGACGGACAGACTCATCATCATTGACGCAGGATCAGGGATCAGGGAACTCGGCAACTTTATGCTTGGGCATGACTTGCCCAAAGGTCCGATCAATACCGAAATTTACCTTACCCATACGCACTGGGATCATATAATGGGGTTCCCTTTTTTTACCCCCATTTATATTCCAAAGACAAAATTAAAAATCTACGGGCCTGTCTCTTATGAGCAGGACACCCTGGAAAAAATCGTGGGCGGGCAGCTCACATATCGCTATTTCCCGGTACGGGAGGCTGAACTGGGAGCGGAAATCAAGTATATTCAGCTCAAGGAAGGAAGCTTTGACCTTGGCGACGGCATCACCCTTACCACGAAATACTTAAACCATCCCATCCTCTGCCTCGGCTACCGTTTTGAATACAGAGGCAAGGTCTTCTGCACATCCTACGACACCGAACCGTTCCAGAATCTCTTCAGCACCGATCCCAAAGACCCTTCCTATGATGAAGCCATAGCCGAAGAAGGCGACATGGTGGCAAAGGAACAAAACAAAATCGCAGAAGATTTTTTCGCCGGGGCCGATCTTCTTATCTATGACACCCAGTACACACAGGAGGAATATGAGTCATCCAAGTTGGGCTGGGGGCACAGCTCCTTTGAATACGCCATTGCAGCCGCCAATCGTGCAGGAGTAAAATCAATGGCATTCTTTCATCACGAACCCATGCGTACGGATGAACAGATGGACGAACTTGCCAAACTTTTCTGCGAGCCTGACAAGTTTGGTCCCACCAAAATCTTTTTTGCCCGCGAGGGGATGGAGATTGAGTTATAGCTTCCGGAAAAAAACTCTACCGCCTTCCAAAGAGAGCCCCCAAGGCTTTTTTGAGAGGATCACCCGTCAAACAGATTCTTGACGGGAACCTGTTTGAAAAGTATCCTGATTTTTTCATTCGAGGTCGGTTTTTCAATTAGAATTTGTAATTTTAATTGTTGACCATTTCAATAAAACATGATAGGAATGCTCCGAATTCAACCTTTAGGAATGAATGATCAAGGGAAGCCTATATTATTTATTTTTATGTCGTTCAGTATTAAATTGACGCTGGGCAGAGAAAATTTTACACACAATTGTTATAAAATAATATGGAAATCAAAAAGCTGCTGATTGAAAAAAAAGGGACTATTCTGGATAAATGGATCGACCAGGCGCTCTCAACCTATCCGGTCGAAGGATATAAAATTTTCAAAAGCCGTAAAGATCAATTTGCTAATCCCGTAGGTTTCGCCGTCAAATCCGGGCTGAGTGATCTGTACAAGGTCTTTTGCGGCGAGATGGAGATCAGCAGGGTTCCGGAAATTCTGGAATATCTTGTAAAGATCCGGTCGGTGCAGGATTTTGCCCCTTCTGAAGCTGTCGGATTTATATTCATTTTTAAACGTATTGTAATAGAGGAATACAAACGGGAAAAAAAGGTGGACCCGGAGATTGAAGATCTACTTTCATTTGAAGAGGGTATAGAAAAGACCGCGTTGATGGTCTTTGACCTTTATATGTCCTCCCGGGAAAAGCTGAACCGGGTCAGGCTAAACGAATTTACAACAGGAAGACAAATTGTGACGGATTCAAAGTGTCCCACCAGTATAATCAGCTTAAGCTTAAAAAAAGAAAAACAGATATCATCGGGTAATTAATGTCAATTTATAATGGATTGGCACTAACAGTTATGGCAGAGGTATTTCACTCAAACTTGAAGCGAGGTAATGGTCAATGAAAATCCTGAATCCCTTGGTCGCAGTGGTAGGGCTTGCCCTGGTAGCTCTTTTAGGGGCGAATTTGGGGTCTTTGGTAAAAGGCATATTCGGGCTGATTCTGCCTTGGGCTGCTTTTCTAGCATTCATTATTTTCTTTATCAAGAAAATAATAGATTGGGCCAAGGTCCCTGTGCCGTTTCGGATCCCGACGACATGCGGCCAGCAAAAGTCACTGCCCTGGATCAAGCAGAACAAAATCGATTGTCCGTCTGATGCAGGCGGCGTCATTCTCCGTATGGCTCTTGAAGTCCTGTGCTTCCGGTCGCTGTTCCGAAACACCAAGGCCGAAATCCATGACGGGCCTCAATTGGTTTACGGATCAAGCAAGTGGCTCTGGTTGTTCAGCATCATATTTCACTATTCATTTCTTGTCGTGGTCATAAGGCACATGCGGTTGTTTACCGACCCCATGCCCTTTTTCGTTCCTATCCTTGAGTTCGGGGACGGCATCATGCAATTGGGTGTTCCAGTCCTCTACATGAGCGGCGTTGGTCTTGTAATGGGAACCACGGCTCTGTTATTCCGCAGGTTTATAAATCCACAGGTCCGTTACATATCTCTTGCAGCAGACTATTTCCCTCTGTTTTTGATCTTGGGCATTGCGATCTCAGGCATACTTATGCGCTACTTCGTCCGTGTAGATATCACTGCCGTTAAAGGGCTGACCGTATTCCTGGCCAATCCAATCAGCTATCCTTTTCCAGCCCTTAGTAGTATCGGGGCCATTTTCTTTGTTCACGTGTTTCTCGTTTGTACGCTTTTGGTATACTTTCCATTTAGCAAATTAATGCATATGGGCGGCATTTTTCTGAGCCCCACCAGAAATCTGGCAAACAATTCAAGAATGGTACGTCATATTAATCCATGGAATGACCCGAACCTTAAACCTCATTCTTATGAGGCATATGAGGATGACTTCAGGGATGTTATGAAAGCAGCAGGAATACCAGTAGATAAGGAATAGGAAAATGACTTTTAATAAATACGCTCAAAAAGCACCGGAAGATTTAGGCGAACGGGTTGTCAAACAACCTTCAATGATGACTGGGGCCATCCCCAAGATTCAGGACTGGAGGGATCTGCCGCCTGTCAAATTTCAGACCGGCAACTACGCTTTTCCTCCTATGCCTGACAGGCTGGAATATATAGGATTGCCGAACCCCAGGATCTGGAGCGCCAAGGATGAAGACTGGAAACTTCCTGATAACTGGAAGGAGATAATTCTTGAAGGCATGAGAGTAAGATTGGATAAATTCCGGTCCTTTAAGGTTTTTATGGACTGCTGTGTCAGATGCGGCGCTTGCGCCGACAAATGTCACTTCTTCCTCGGAACAGGTGATCCCAAAAATATGCCGGTTTTGAGGGCCGAATTGATCAGGTCCGTCTACCGCCAGGAATTCACACTAGCGGGTAAACTCTTCGGTAAAATGGCAGGCGGCCGGGAATTAACCATTGATGTTTTAAAAGAATGGTTCATGTACGCCTACCAATGCACCGAATGTCGTCGATGCTCGGTATTCTGCCCTTACGGGATCGATACTGCCGAGATAACCATGATGCTTAGGGAGCTGCTGAATCTGGTGGGTCTTTCCATCAACTGGATTATGGATCCGGTTAAGAACAGTACCCGAACCGGTAATCATATGGGACTACAACCCCATACCTATAAAGACAATGTCTCATACTTGTGTGAGGATATTGAAGAGATAACCGGAATAAAAATTGAGCCCACCTGGAACAGGAAAGGGGCGGAAATTTTATTCGTTACACCTTCAGCAGACGTGTTTGCAGAACCAGGAATATATAACTGCATGGGGTATCTGTTGCTCTTTGAACACCTCGGGCTGGACTATACATGGAGTACCTATGCGTCCGAGGGCGGCAACTTCGGGCTGTTCACAAGCAATGAGGTGATGAAGAAACTCAACGCCAAAATGTATGCCGAGGCCAAACGGCTTGGCGTTAAATATATAATCGGCGGCGAGTGCGGCCACATGTGGCGCGTTATCAACCAATATATGGACACAATGAACGGCCCGGCCGATTTCATGGAAGTGCCTAAATCTCCGATAACCGGCACCGTGTTTGAGAATGCCGCATCCACGAAGATGATCCACATAAGTGAATTCACGGCTGACTTGATCAAACACGGCAAGTTGAAACTCGACCCGAGCCGTAATGATCATCGGACTGTCACATTCCATGACTCCTGCAACCCTGCTCGCGCTATGGGAATTTTGGAAGAATCCAGATATATTTTGGATCATGTTGTAGATAAGTGGTATGAAATGCCGGAGAATACCATCCGCGA
>DAOVYS010000062.1 GCA_030635485.1 Pseudomonadota bacterium
GCTGGCTGCATCCTCAGGACCGGCCTTCCACAGGGTCTCGAATGAAAGAAACCCCTCAGGTTCGGAAGTATCTTCAGCGTCTGCGAATGACGCTTCAAATTCCTGCTTCTGCAGGTTCCTATCCGGTTCCAACTCAGGCATAAAACTTTCAAAAATATCAGACATATTCGTAACCGTTCACCAATGGTAAAAAAATTACGGGAACCCCAGGCATGTAAGCGTTTACCAGTGCCCCAGGGTAAATATTCGGCAGTGCTTCAGGTGTCCACGATCAGGTCTTTCAGCATACTTATGTATCGCTGAAAGACCTGATCGTGGACAGATGGAGTGCTGCCGAATATTTACACATATTCATCATCACCGCCGCCGGAGACCAGCTGGATTTTACCTTCCTGTTCCAGTCTCTTGGCAATCTTGATTATCGGTTGCTGAGCTGCCTCCACATCCCTCAGACGTACCGGTCCCATAATCTCCATATCTTCTTTAAGCATCTCAACAGCCCTGGAAGACATATTCCTGAAAATGAGCTCCTTGAGTTCCTCGGATGCTGTTCTCAATGCAAGCTTGAGATCGTCCGTGCTAACCTCCTTAAGGATCGCCATAACGCCGCGATCATCCACATTCACGAGATCCTCGAATACAAACATGAGTTTTCTGATTTCTTCGGCCAGACTCTCTCGCTGTTCCTCCACGCCTTCGAGAACAGATGCCTCCAGTGCACGATCCGCGTTGTTTAAAATTTCGGCAACCGCCTCAACACCGCCCAGTTTCTGGCCTTCCATGCCTTCCACGGAAAGAAGTTCCTCCTGCAGTACCCGATCCACATCCACCAGAATCTCAGGGCTTACCTTGTCAAGTTCCGCCATCCTCATAACCACCTCGACCTGTGTATCTTCCTTTAGTTCGGAAAGGACGGAGGCAGCCTGTGAATGCTCAAGAACAGCCAGTACAAGAGCAACGGTCTGGGGGTGCTCGTTTCTTAAAAAATTCACAAGCACCTTGGGCTCAAGCTTTCTGGCCTTCTGGAACAGGGTCAGTTTCCAGTCGGAACGGATCTCATCCAGAATTGCAGAGGCCTTGTCACTGTTTAAGGCGGTTTTCAGAGCGTTTTCCAGCATGTCGTCACCGGAAAGGAAGAGGTCCGATGCACCTGAATCTCCCTTGAATTCATTAAGCAACGCTGTTATATCTTCCTGGTCGACATGATCCATCTTTGCCATCTGGCGACCTACGACCTTGAGTTCCTCTTCATCCAGGCGCTGAAACACCTTGGATGTAAAATCCTCGCCCAAGGTAAGAAGAAAAACCGCCGCCTTTTCAGGCCCGCTCAGATTATCTATGGAAGCATCTTTCACTTTTTTCTTTTTGGTCATCTGTTTTACATCTCTTCGTAATCGTTCACCAAAGGTACGAACTTACTCCAACCCCAGGCATGTAAGCGTTTAGCAGTGCCCCAGGCTTATGTGCGCCCGAAGGAAGTGCCCTTGGGGTGCGTGATCAAGGCGAACGACTATAGCCCATCTATGTCGTTCGCCCTGATCACGTGCAGATGGGGTGCTGGTGAACGCTTACATCTCTTCTCTTAACCAACGCCTCACTAGATCCGCGGCCCTGTCAGGATCACTCTGCGCCAGCTTGTACATACGTTCCTTGTCGGTAAGCCCGGCCTTCAATGTCAGCTCCTCTTCTTCCATCTCTACACCATGCATTACCTCTTTCCGGACTTCTGCCGCTGCCTCGAATTGTTTTCGCGATAACAGCCTGAAAAAAGGCCTCACCACAAAAAGCATAAACAAGACCCCGATAACCAGATAGACAAAAGGCATTGAAAATTGTTCAAGCAACGCCCGCCACTTATCCAGAGGATCAGGTTCAGGTTCTAGCACGGAAGAGAGGGCAAAGGGCATATTTACCACTTCCACCTGATCTCCCCGCTCCTCGTCGTATCCAATGGCCCTCTGGACTATCTTCTTGAACTGCTGCATTTCTTCACGGGCCCTTGCTATATATTTTAGACTTGTATTACCATCTTTGTCAACGACCTTTTCATAGGTGCCGTCGATCATTACGGCAATTGAGAGACGCCGTACAGTACCCGGGGCAGCCTGTAAATGTTTGGTGATCCTGCTTACCTCATAGTTCTTAGTCTGATTGCTTCGCCTGTGGCTGCTCTCTCCGGAACCCGCTCCTCCGGACCCGGCATAAGTGGCCAGCTCACCTTTAACTCCGGGAATGCCGCCTGTTGAACCTCCCCCGCTGATATCATCCTCAGTAAGCAGCTGCTCGCTTCTTATTACCTGACCCTCGGGATCGTAAATATCCTCGGTCTGTTCCATACGGTTGAAATCGATCTCAGCCGTCACACGCGCCTGAGCCCTGTTTATGCCTACGATCTCTTGAAGTATGGATTCTATTTTAGAGCGTAGACCGTTCTCGAATTTTTGCTGATATTCCAGCTGAGAGGCTGAAAGAAGCGCTTCCTCGCTACCATCCTTGCGGAACAGGAGCCGGCCGGCCGTGTCAACCACTGTGATGTTGTCTGTGGAGAGACCTGGGACCGCGCAGGCCACCAGGTTTACAATGCTCTTGACCTGATGCTGAGACAATTTTTCCCGACTATGCAGTCGGACGCTGATCGAGGCAGTGGTGGGCTTTTCATCCTCAATAAAGACCGAATCCTTGGGTGTGGCGATATGGACCCTTGCCTCCTTTACCTGGTGAAATTGACGAATGGTCCTGGCAAGTTCTCCCTGAAGCGCCCTCTGGTAATTCAGACGCTGAACAAAATCAGTGGTACCGAAGCTGGTTTTGTCAAAAACCTCGAACCCAACACCGCCTCCATGGGGAAGTCCGGCCCCTGCCAGGTTGAGTCGCGTTTCGTGAACCAGTTCAGCCGGGACCATAATGGCTGCACCATCCTCGGAGAGCTTGTATGGGACCCTCTGGTCTCTCAAAAAGGTCACCACGTCAGCTGCATCTTCCTGGGTAAGACCGCTGTACAGCACCTTGTGGCCCACACTGCTGTCGCTTGCAACAAGGCCCATAAATCCGGCCAGCACCGCGAACACTATAGCCCCGCCAACCATTTTCTGAAACAGGGTCATACCTTTAATAGTCATAAAAATCTGCTGTAACATCTCTCCGGGAGTTGCCATTCACGATCTCCTTAATAAGGAATTACGAATTAGGAATTACGAATGTAATGTTATGTGAATAATGGCCTGATATGCAAGACAACAAAGATCGACAGTCTCATAACAAGTCAGAATACCTTTAAAATTCGTAGTTCCTAATTCCTAAAGAGGAATCTTCATAACTTCTTGGTAGGCGCGGATCAGCATGCTCTGCGTCTTGGTTATGAGTCTGAATGAGATGTTCGCCTTTTCCATGGCTATCATGGTCTCATGGATATTTGCATGTTTGCCGCTTATCAGGCCGTCTGCCAGATCGTTAGCTTCGTTCGCCCCGGCACTTACCGAATCAATGGATTTTTTGAGCATATCCTTGAACTCGTCAACCGAGGATGTGTAAACATTTGTTTTTCCAGCGACCGGGGAAATTCCCGCGCCGGTCACATGTTTTAAACTCAAATCACTCATAATTTTTTCCTTCCTTTAACTCTTGTCTTGTACCTGTAACTAGTATCTGTCCAGAAATGTTACATTTCTGGACAGAGGGGATCAGGGGTCAGCAAAAACAACAGAAAAAATCAATCCGTTACCCCCGACCCCTGCCCCCTGATCCCCAAACAGACACTAACTATCTACCGATCTCAAGCGCCTTTAAAGCCATGCTTTTAACCGCTTCCAATGCCGTGACATTGGCCTCATATGCCCGTCTGGCTTCTATCATGTCAACCATCTGCTCGGCTACGTTCACATTGGGCATTTTTACCATACCATTTTCATCGGCATCAGGATGATTCGGGTCATACACCTCCTTGAAAGGCGTCCTGTCCTCCACTATTTTGACTACCTCGACCTTGCGCAGCTTTGAGACACCGGCATTCAAGGCCTCCTGAAAAGAATTTTCCAGAGGCTGTGCGGCAAAAATTACCGATTTAGCCTTATAGGGTCCGCCTTCCATGGTTCGGGTAGTATTTGCGTTGGCCAGATTCATGGCGCTAATGTTAAGCCGGATACGTTCAGCCTTAAGCCCTGACCCGCTGATTTTCATTGCTGATAAAATATCCATGGTCTATTTCCCTCCTTCGTCAATGGCCCATTTCAATCCGCTTAACTTCTTAGCGATTATCTGTGTGCCCACCTGATACATCAACTGGTTTTCAGCGAGTTTGACCATCTCTTCATCAAGATCAACAGGCCTTGCCTCTTCTGTAAATTCAAGGCTTTTGCCCACATCCACCGGGTCCAATGCAATATGCTTCGGATGGGTCCTGTCAAGCTGTCCCCGGCTTGTTGTCATTCTTTCCAGCACCCTGGAAAAGGGAAATTCCTGGACATTATAACCAGGGGTTTCCAGATTGGCGACATTGGACTGAATAAGCCCCTGCCTTTCATTTCTGAGATCCAGGGCATAAGCGGTCTTGTTGATCAACCCCCCGAACAGGTTATTAATCGGCATGGTTACCTCCTGGTTACAATTCGTAACTACTCAGGTAATTACTAAAATTGATGCACTCATAAAAAATCATGAGATGGCTAAGTAAAAATTCATTCTTAACCGCAGAATCATGCAAATATAATGCCATTTATCGTTTTTTGGGTTGATTGATGGGGTTGACAGTGCGCTGCAAGAAAAAAACAGGCGGTGTAATGCGGAAAAAAATCTAACTTACAGATCAGGGGCTGCAATCTACTTCATGGCCGAACCCAAGTCATAACATCTCGAAATCATAAAGATTTTAAAAATCCAAAGCCCTTCTGCCGTCCGGTCCGCAGGCCTTTCCAGACCTCAGGAATCATTCAATGTAGCCCCGGCTTCGATATTCATGCAGTTTATTGCGAAGGGTTCTCACGCTTATCCCCAGCATCCGGGCCGCATGTGTCCGATTATTGTCGGTTTCCTGAAGAGCCTGCAGGATCATTTGACGCTCTACCTCCTTAAGACTTGCTATGCCTCGACCCACGACAAGCGCTTCAGAATTCTGCGGCACGACAGGTGTCTGGTCCGATAAAGGCACGGCCTCTTCATGGCCGGGCATGTCACAGTCATCCCAGAAATCCCATGGCTCCAGTTCGTCACCAACACTTAAAAGCACGCCCCGTTCCACTAGGTTCTCCATTTCTCTGACGTTCCCGGGCCATGAATATTTTAGAAACCGTTCAAGCGATACTTGTGAGATCTTTTTTTTATCTTTGGAGTATTGAGCTGAAAATTTTTCTATAAAATAACTGGTGAGCAGCTCTATGTCGTCCACCCTTTCCCTTAAAGAAGGCAGACGAAGTTGAATCACGTTAATCCTATAAAAGAGATCCTGCCGGAATGTCCCGTTTTTTACGGCTTCTCCGATGAAAGAGTTGGTTGTTGCCAGGAGATGGACATCAATCTTTATCGGAGCCTTGCCTCCGATTCTGTCAACCTCCTCTTCCTGAATAACCCGCAACAGCTTTGCCTGGAGATGCAGGGGAATCTCGCTGATCTCATCAAGCAGCAGAGTCCCTCTGTCAGCCAGTTCAAATTTTCCTTTTTTGGTGGCAATGGCCCCGGTGAATGCTCCCTTTTCGTGCCCAAAAAGTTCACTTTCAAGGAGGCCTTCCGGCAGAGCGGCACAGTTTAAGGCCACAAAGGGACCGTCACGCCGATCGCTCTGTTCATGAATGTAGCGAGAAAAAACCTCCTTACCAGTGCCGGTCTCTCCAAGAATCAAGACAGTGGCCTTACTTGAGGCCACTGTCTTGGCCCTCTTCATCAGGGCGAGCAGTTTCCGGTTATTTCCGATAACAGGTCGGGATATGGTTTTACCCGGCCGTTTTCTAAAAGGTCTTATCCCGGTTACGGTATGAGTGGAGGGGATTGAGGAAAAAATCCTTTCAACCGTCTTTTCTATCACCTCGATTGGAAACGGCTTAATGATGTAATCAAAGGCGCCCTGTTTCATAGCCTTCACAGCCGTATCCACGGCGGCATAGCCGGTAATGATGACCACGGGCAGATCCGGATGCTGTTTTTTAAGCCGATCCAGCAGTTCAATTCCATCCATTTCCGGCATCTTTATGTCCGCAATCACCAGGTCCGGCAAATTTTTTTTGACCATCTCCACTGCTGTTCGGCCATTTTCAGAAACAGCCACCTCGTAGCCGTTTCGGCTCAACGCCTCAAACAGGACAATACGCATATTCTGCTCATCGTCTACAATCAGTATTTTTCTTCTCTGTTCCGACATTGGAGGCAAACACAACGTTTATAGTCTGAAGTGGTTAATACTACGAATTATTGCGGATTAAAGTGGGACTTGACCCGTGATTGGTTACGAACCGATTAAAATACCTAACACTCTAAAAATCATATTCCATTCAACGCTGACAATGACTGGTCGATATAAACCTGATTCAACCGTTCTTCCGCAATCTTGCTCATAATAGAATCAATTCCGGCCTTGGCCTTTTTAAAATGAGGCGGGCTCTTGTCCGGATCTCCCATCTTTATATAGACATCACCTAAGCGCAGGTGAATACTCTGCGCCATCTCCCCATCCTGGGGCATCTTTTCATCCAGACCGGCCAGGTATGCCTCTGCCGCCTGTTTAAGATTATCGTGCTTAAAAAGTATGTCTCCGAGCTTTGCATACCATCCCTGAATCTCCTCTGGCGTCAACCTTTCTTGCTTCACGGCATCCAGCAAGGCCATTGATGCCTCGTCATATTTTTCCACGGCAAAAAGTATTCTAAGACGCGCATCGTTATATGTGGTTTTTTTATCGGGAAATGTCATAATTTCAACAGCCTTTGAATAAAAGGCCAGGGCCTCTCCATATTTTGACTGGACCTCCCTCAGCCTTCCGCTCAAGTAATGGATTTCGCCTTCAGCCTTTTTGCCGCTGTAAATTTCGCGCAGGTATTTCAAAAGCCTTTCCGCCGAGGCCAGGTCTTTCTTGGCAATATATACCCGTGCTCTCCGATAATATAGATCTATTTTTTCCTCATCCGTAAGGGATAATTTCAAGGCCCTATAATAGACAACCGCAGCCTGGTCGTAAAGATAGAGGGCCTCCAAAGCCTGGCCGACGAGATAGAGGAGACGGCCCTTTGTATATATGGCCACATTAGGGTATTCATCCCTGTACAGCGCATAAACTTCCTGAAATTTTTGCTTTTCAAGGAATGCCTCTGCCCGGTAAACCAGAACCCGTCCCAGAATGTCCTGAATTTCCTTTTTCTTCGATTCAGTGCTTTCGTATCTCACGTAGAGATTTCCCAGATTATACACGGAATCGTAATCCTTGCGCGCCATATAGCGCATCAGGAGACTAAAACGGGCATCCTGTTCAAATCTTTCGGGAAAACGGGCATCAAGCACCGCAAAGTACGGCGAATCGCCGGCAGGATCTTTGAGGTCAGGTTTCCTCTGCCATGCGCGCAGTTTTCGATTCGGATCATCTAAAAACTGTGTCTGCCGGAAACGGCTTAAGGTCACCACCCCCTCTTCCTCGCCTCCTTCATCAATCACCTTATTGTAAAGAACCTGGGCCGTGAGATGATCGCCTTCTCTCATATAACTCTCGGCCAGTTCAAAAAGGGCCTCGGCCTTATATGGAGAACGTTCCGCCAGATTCAGATATTGATAGAGCTGCTTCCGTCCCAGTTTTTCCTTTTTCATTCTCAGATTGGTCGTGCCCATTAACTTAAGAATCTCAGGGTCCTTTAAATGAAATGCCGGGATTTTTTCAAGGATCTTTTTATAGACCTTCAGTGCCTGCATGTAATTTTCACTTTCAAATTCAAGTTCCCCAAGTCTGAAAGCAGCCTCAAGCTGAAGATCAGGATCTTTGGCCTCGGTGAGTTGCAAAAAAATCTCTCTCGACTCTTTCAGACGGCCGACCCGAAGAAGCGCCTTTGCCTGCTGAAAACGAATTGCCGGAATAAACGGGGAAGCAGGATAGCGTTTTTCAAAAAGACCATAGTAGGTCAGGGCCTCTCGAAAAAAATTCATCTTGTGGTACGCATTTCCCACCTCAAAGTAGGCTTCAGGCGCTCTGGGGGATTCCGGGTAATCCGAGACATACGTCCTGAAAAGTCTCTTAGTCTTTTCCCAATTGGGATCTTCACTATCGGAAGCGATCTGTTTCTGGAGACCGGCAGCCCTCCAAAGGGCCTCCTCGGCCTTTTCCGAATCAATATAACGATTGTGTATTTTCTCAAACAGCTTGGCGGCTTTTAACGGGTCTTCATCCGTAAGGGCTGTCTCAGCTTGGCGCCAGAGTCTATCGTAAGGAGGTTCGGTGGTTTGTTGTTCTACACCTTCGGCAGACAGTGGATCTTCCGCAAAAACCGAGACGGCGAAAAAAAGAGACAGACAGGTCAGGGACATCAGCCGAAAAAAAATGCGGAAAGCCGGCTCTTTTGACTTGTAGGAATGACTCATTTTCAGGTTATAAACGGCAAATGCCGTCTCCTTTTGGAAGCCGATTAAGCTTAAAATTTAAAAGGATGATATGAACTCAGACGAAAACAATTATACCTTTCCAGGCGGTGCGACCAGATTGTGCCTCTTCATTTTTTCAAGAAGAGTGGTCCGATTCACATGCAGCAGCTTGGCTGCCCGGTTTTTCACACAGTTCGTCTGGTCAAGGGCCTGAATAATGATCTTTTTTTCAAATTCCGCCACCACTTCACTCATATAAAAGCCCTCGGCCGGGATTTCCTGGATTTCACCCGATTTAACGGGTTCGGATTCCAGAAGACGGCTGGGCAGGTCTTCGACCGTGAGCCGTCTGCCGGATGCCAGAATCACCATCCTCTCTGCCGTGTTCTCTAACTCCCTCACGTTTCCCGGCCAGCTATATTTCAACATATAGGGCATAATATCAGAGCCTATCTCACTGATCGACTTTTTCCTGGAACGATTAAATTTTTCAATAAAAGTCTCCAAAAGCAGCGGAATATCCGAAATCCTGTCGCGTAGAGGAGGCGCCTTGATCATCACAACATTAAGCCGGTAGTAGAGATCTTCACGGAAATTGCCCTTTTTCACCTCTTGCTCAAGCTCACGGTTGGTGGCTGCAATCACACGAAAATCAGACGTTATGGTCTTAGTGGAACCGATTCTCTCAAACTGGTGATCCTGCAGTACTCTAAGGATCTTAACCTGAAGCATTGGGCTCATCTCCGCGATTTCATCCAAAAATACGGTCCCTCCATGGGCAAGTTCAAAACGCCCGATCCTGGTACGTATGGCGTGGGTAAAAGCGCCCTTTTCATGGCCGAACAGTTCGCTTTCAAGAAGTTCTTCCGGAATCGCTCCGCAATTCACGGATACAAAAGGCCCTTTTCTACGTTCGCCCTCGTAATGCAGGGCCTGAGCTATGAGTTCTTTCCCTGTACCGCTTTCTCCCTGAATCAATACAGTAGTGTCCGTATCGCACAGTTTCTTTATAAGCGTGAAGACATGGCTTATGGCCTTACTCTTGCCGATAATTTTTGCGTAACCACGTTTCGTGCCTGAAGCATGGTAGTGGTGCAAACCAGCCTGACCCGAAACGGATTCGCGAGCCACGGCAGCCTTATCAAGCGCGGACGTTATGCTGTTGGCAGTCAGAGGCGGTTCTATATAGGCGACGGCACCGGCCTGCATAACGGAAACCGCCTCAGTCACCGATGGATCACGTGCAATTGCAATAACCGGGACTGACATTTCAAGGTCAGAAATTTGACGGAGCAGGGATTTGTGTTCCAGATCAGGGGTCAATTGAATAAAAACCACGTCGAACCGGTTTTCCCGGAGCATTTCCATACCCTTGTCGGAACATGGCCCGGTTGAAAGCAACAACCCCTTAGAGATAAGAATATTGGGAAGTTCTGGAGAGGGTGCCTGGGGGTCATCCAGCCAGAGGACGGATTTTATGGGTTTGGTCATATTTTTTCCTTTTCAAGAAAAATTAGGTTAGAGACATTTTTTATATACCTTTTTTATTTACAACATCCACAAAAAAAGTGTCAATTTTTTTTCACCTGCGGTAATCTGGCTATGAATCCATATTTTCTAAAAAAAACAACAGGAAATGGCAAAAAAAAAATCAGATTTTTTTGTAACCGTGACAATTAAGGGTCCGCTCAGAAATAAATTTGCATTTTCGAGTTGACAATGTGACATATATTTCGGCAAGCTTCATATGATACCCCAAGGGCATTTGCTTCGCGGCACAAAACCGCAGGAATAGCAACGCTCTTTTGAGGATTTTGGCATATGAAGATCGCTGAAAGCGATGTTATAGTGTCGCCTATAAAATGTGAAGTTATTTCTGAGCGGACCCTAAGTGAATACGATGTCGTCGAATAAAAAGCCCATAGTGGAGATGTTTAACGTCACCAAGACATACCCGCCTGACGTGATGGCGTTAAAGGATATTTCCTTCTTTGTCGACAAGGGAGAAATGCTCTATCTTACCGGCATGAGCGGAGCAGGAAAGACAACTCTCCTAAAACTGATCTGCGGCCTTGAAACAGTGTCAAAAGGATCTGTCAAGGTTGGCGGGGCCGACATTTCCAAGCTAAAGCCTGCTGGGCTTCAACAACTGAGACGCCGGGTCAGTATGGCCTACCAGGATTTCAAACTTCTGCCCGACCGTACCGTTCTTGAAAACGTGGCCATGGCCATGGAAGTCGCTTACAAAGATTCAAATACCATTCAAAAAAGGGTCTTCTACCTGCTGGACCTGCTGAAAATGTCCAACAAAAAGGATACACCGGCAGGAAAACTCTCCAGAGGGGAACAACAGCGGGTCACCATTGCAAGGGCTGCGGCCAACAGTCCGCCTCTTATTCTTGCCGATGAACCAACCGGCAACCTTGATCCTGCCATGACCCGCCTTGTTATAAACCTGTTTATTGAACTGCTTAAAAATGGGACAACGGTAATCTGTGCCACGCATGACGAATCCATATACAGTGACACTAACTGCCGCAGGCTCGATCTATGGCAGGGGCAGATGGTGACGAAACTGGAGACTTGATGGTCTTCACCTATTTGATGGACTCGTAAAAAGTACAGACTCATGACACTTTTCAGTCTGTCAAGCTCACACTCCTTAATTTTTGTAAATATTCGGGTACGTGCGAAAAACTTAAAAAAACCACGGAATGTAAATGTTTGGCAGTGCACCCCAAGGGCACTTCCGTTGGGCGCGTGCAGACAGATGGAGTGCTGCCGAATATTTACTTA
>DAOVYS010000127.1 GCA_030635485.1 Pseudomonadota bacterium
CCGTCAGCTTGGCCTGTTCAGTCCATTCCGAACCGTCATATTTAAAGACATAGGCGGAACCTGAGTTTTTATCATCCGATGGGGACCCGATTATGACATATTCTCCGAAAATCGAGACAGATGAACCGAATCCGTCCTTCTTGGCCGCGTCGCTTGCCGTCAGCTTGGCCTGTTCAGTCCATTCCGAACCGTCATATTTAAAGACATAGGCGGAACCTGAGTTTTTATCATCCGACGGGGACCCGATTATGACATAGTTGCCGTATGCGGATACAGATGAACTGAATCCGTCCTTTTTGTCTGCATCGTCGGCGGTCAGCTTGATTTCGTCCACATTCCCGGCAATAGAAAATGTAGGGAGAAAAAAGAATACATTAAGGATAAAGAATAATGAGAAGGACAAAAAAGTAGTAAATCTTTTTTTTATAGTACTCCGCCCTGAAAATACATTCGGTTTTTTCATTTTTTCTCACCATCGGATACCCCAAACATATCAGTTATGGAGGGATACCGTTTTTGAAGGGCTATTGGTCATGGGCAATCGTCCCTTTATGACGATCCCTTGTACGTGCCCCATACCGGTGGCTGAAGCACACCGGCTATATGCCATTTCCCCTTTGGGGAATAAAATTATTCATGCACTGATTTATGGGTAAAGGGCAGGGCTAAGGGCTTTTGTCCCGGATGCCGGCATAAAGGCAGCCCAATTTTTTTGTTGCCATGCGAAGGCGTTGTCCTGTAGATTGCACCCTCCATTTTTTTTGTAAAAAATATCTTAAACAAACGGTGAACATATCATGATGAATGAATCTTTTTCTGTTAATCAGCCTACACGCATCCGTTTCGGCGTTAACGCCCTATCTGATCTTGCGGAGATGGTTAGTGAACTCGGTGGGAGCAACGTTTTTCTTGTGGTTGATCCGGGTCTGAAATCAGCGGGTTTTGTTGACAAAATTGAAGCGCCTCTCAAGGAAGCGGGAATACCATTTGAAATCTATGACAGGGTGGACCCTGAGCCGGGGCTCTCTCTGGCGGATAAAGGGGCTGAACTGGCGAAAAAGGCCGGCTCCGACTGTGTTGTTGGCGTGGGCGGCGGGTCTGCCATGGACGTGGCCAAAGCGATCAGTATCCTTTTGACTAACGGCGGAAAGGCTGAAGACTATCTCGGGTTGAACAAAATAGGCAAGCCCGGGGTTCCCAAGATCATGATTCCGACTACGGCCGGTACAGGCGCGGAGGTTACTTTTACGGCTGTTTTTATAAATGAGAAAACAAAGTCCAAGGGCGGAATGAACGGGGACCCGCTTTATCCGGACGCGGCTATCCTGGACCCGGCCTTGACCTTGACTCTGCCGCCGCACGTTACGGCTGCCACTGGAATTGACGCCTTTACCCATGCGTTGGAGGCCTTTGTCTCCACTCAGGCGCACACAATTTCAGACATGTACGCGGCCGAGGCCATGGATCTGATCAGCCGTAATCTGGGCAAGGCATATGCGCATGGCGGGAATATCGAGGCCCGTTCCGCAATGATGATGGGCAGCCTGCTTGGAGGAAAGGCGCTGGCCACGGCCGGAGTAGGGCTTGTGCATGCAATGGCGTATCCCCTGGGCGGGATGTTTGGAATCCCGCACGGACTTGCAAATGCGGTGCTGCTTCCCTTTGTGGTTGAGTATAATATCATTGGAAATCCTGACAAATATGCCCAGGTCGCAGAGATCATGGGTTGTGAAACCGCGGGCTTGAGTCAGCGGGAGGCTGCTTTTGCCGCGGTGGAGGCAATCTGGGACCTGAATCATGATGTGATGATTCCAGGCAGTCTGGAGGATCTCAATATCCCACGCAAGGAGATTCCCAAGATGGCTGAAATCGCTTTGACCGTAACCGTGCCCGTGAAAAATAATCCGCGAAAACCGAGTGTCGAGGATGTGATCGCAATTTATGAGGCCGCCTTTGACGGCGGTTGAGTCTGGGTAAAGGCTTGCGAGACGAAATTTCCGGACAAATTAACAAACAGCACAGGAGAGAGAAAATGCCTGGTTTTGAAATATTTGGCAAAGAGGAGAAGCAGGAGATTCAGGACGTGCTTGATACAGGGGTCCTTTTTCGTTACGAATTTGCGGAACAGCGGAAAGGGGTCTTTAAGGTGCTCTCGTTTGAGAAAGAGTTTGCCGGATATTGCGGCGTAAAATATGGTCAGGCCGTGACATCGGGCACTGCCGCGCTCAAGGTGGCGCTGGCAGCCCTTGGAGTGGGGCCGGGCGATGAGGTGATTACCCAGGGGTTTACCTTTGTGGCCACATGGGAGGCTATATTTGACGCGGGCGCGGTTCCAGTATTCACAGAGATCGATGAGACCCTTAACATGGATCCGGCGGATCTGGAAAAAAAGATTACGGATCGGACAAAGGCGATCATTCCGGTACACATGCTGGGCGCTCCGGCCCGAATCGAAGAGATCATAACTATTGCCGACCGTCACAATATACCGGTGATCGAGGATACGGCCCAGGCAGCCGGCTGTAGATTAAAGGGCAGGCACATGGGAACATTCGGCAGGTGCGGCACATTCTCGTTTGATTCGGTAAAGACCATGACCACCGGCGAAGGCGGGATGATCATCACTGATGACCGGAATTTGTGGCAAAACATGTCCGAATATCACGATCACGGCCATGATCATGTTGTAAATCCAGGAGGCAGGGGAGGGGAAGGCAGGAGTTTTATAGGGTTCAACTACCGGATGATGGAGATTCAAGGCGCCATCGGACTTGCCCAGCTTGCAAAGCTTGACTACATAGTGGCGGAACAGCGGAAAAATAAGGCAGCCCTCAAGGAGGCTGTTGCCGGTATCCGAGGCGTCACGTTTAGAAATATTCTGGACGAAGAGGGCGATTCCGCCACATTTCTGGCCTTTTTTCTGCCTGACGCGGAAAAGGCTCTGGCAGTCAACCGGGTCCTGAAGGAGAACGGGGCCGGGGCCATTTATTTTTCAGATAATACGTGGCACTATTACCCAAAATGGGAACATCTTATAAATGGTTCCACGCTTGCCCGTTCCGGATGGCCGTTCAGGGATGACGGATCTAAAAGAAAGGTTGTATATGATCCAAAAGTGCTACCCGCTTCAGCAGAGATAATAGATCGTCTGCTCGTCTATCAGGTGCCGGTTATTCTGCCTGAGTCACGCCTTGAGCAGATGATCGTAGCGATTAAAAAAGCGGCGGAAATATAAAAGCGGGGTACAAATGGAGTGGGCAGGGGTCGGGGGCCAGGGGTCAGCAAAAACAACTGAAAAATCAATCTTTTATCCTGACCACCGATCCCTGATCCCCGACCCCTCGTCCAGAATTGTAACAATTCTGGACAGGCACTAGTTGTTCAGATACACATCAAAGCGGTTTTTTTTGCCTTTTATCTTCAGTGTGGGGGGTGGGCCTGAAATGGCCGGGGCTCGTGACGGCCGTTTGACCACAACACGTTTTAAAGCCTTTTTAAGCGCCGCTTCTAAAAGAAGCGGCGCGTCCAGGTCCTTTCCCGCTATTCCCCTTAATATCCGCATTTCCTTTTTTACCAGGGCGCTCTTTGTCCGAGCTGGATACATTGGGTCCAGGTATATCACGTCAGGTCGTTCTTCGGGTTTGATTCTCTTGATAAATTCTATGCTGTTATCCCGGATCAGGACCATTCGGTCTATTATGATTGATTTTATGTTTGAATCAGCTGCCGCGCGCCTAAGGCCATCCTCAAGAAGGGCGGCCAGTATGGATGAACGTTCGATCAATTGCACCCGGCAGCCGAGACATGCCAGCACAAACGCATCTCTTCCAAGTCCCGCGGTGGCATCGAGCACATTCGGAGTGAGACCGTGTTTCAGGCCCACGGCCCGGGCCAGGGGCTGTCTCCTTCCGCCACCGTGTTCCCTTCGATATCTCACCGGCCCGCCTGTGAAATCAACGTAGATCGGCCCGGGGGCATCAGGGCCTGTCAGGCGGAGTTCCAGCCTTTTACAGGACAGAACCAGTAGATAACTTTTGGTTTCAAAAAACGGTCCGCTTGCAAGGGATTCTGATAAGGGCAGTCCCAGCCGGTGGCCCAGTCTTTCCGCTTCAATGCTTTGGGCCGGAGTTTCAGGGGCAATTGCCACCTGCACGGATGTTGACATCTTTTGAGATTCCTTGTTCCGGTATGCGTGGCGTCATAGCTGGCTGGGTGTAAAAAAGCAAACGGCTTCTTTAACAGAGGACAATTCCGTTATATTGAATGAAAAATTCCTCAATTATGGTTGCCATGTTGGCCTGAAAATTCGGTACATGCGGCAATGCATGATTCTGCTCAAGGAATTCCTCTACCTTAAGGCAATACTTTTCCTGTTTGGTTGATTGCATGTCGATGTTTTCGAGCAGGAAGTTGGTAAGATAGACAATTTTTGAATTGAGGAGACTCGCTTCTTTCTCACTTGTAGAGTGATGATATCCAACCGGAATGAAGATGTTGTCAGGCAGTCCCCATTGCTCCAGCAGGGCCATGCCGACTCGGGCATGATCTGTTTGGAGCAGAAAACGCTCCAATTCAACAATAGTAGAAAATTCTTTATCAATCTTTCTTTTGTTACTCTCGGATTGTAACGGTCGGTTTAACAAAACTTTACCAATGTCATGGAGAAGTGCTGCAGTATAGACGGAATAAATATTTTCAGAATCGGCATATTTGGCAATAATCGCGCTAAAAACGGCACAGGCACGGGAGTGATTCCAGAGAACGCGTGGTTCAAGGTTATATGCTTCCTGGGGAGAGGTCAACAGGCCTGCTGAGGCGCTGGTAATGGCGAGCATTTTCACCATATCGTAGCCGAGTCGAATAATGATATCTTTGACCGAGGAGATTTCCCTCGTGTGCCCGAAATAGGCCGAATTCGCCATCCGCAACATATTGGCCGTCAAGTTTGGGTCCTGCTCAATTTTTTGCGCCAGTTCAGTAGTGTCGCCGTCTAAGTCATGGACTATTTTCAAGACATCCAGAGCAATCTCCGGTCGAGGTATAAGCTTATCGACATTCGCAATATATTTTTTTTCAGTATCCATAACTTTGATTTTATTCCTGTTTGTGTTTGTGTCTTTATCCCATCCTGACAACCTTATCCAAGCCGCTGTATCCAAACCTGAAATGACTTCCTGACATTAGAAAAAGGCCATCGAAATAGCTGCTTTTTTTTCAACTTTTTTTATAGATGACCTCATTAGTTAATACATCCACAATTTTATTTTCATGGCACTGGACATATTTATTCTTAGGCTCTTCTGCGTGCAGGGAAGACATTAACGACTCAATAGCCTGTGAAATATCATGTGCTAAGCAGGGGTCGATGCCGGCTATAGTTGCATTAGCTCTACACAGTACCTCAAGACAATTTATGAACACTTCAGGTTGCATTCTTTTTTTTGAGCCTTTCACTTGTTGCTCCCCATAAAAAAGCTTACTCATCTTTTTGGATGATTAGAATCGTTACATTTTAATAAATAAGCAACATCTGTGCCATTTGATATTTGAAAGTCCATGTTTCTTGGCTTGTTAAAATATTGTGCGAATTATTTTAACTTGTATCTAAACAACCAATAGATATTTCAGGGAATATTTTTTATGAGTATTTTAGAAGGGATGAACATTTTTGGAACATATCGCAATTTGACACAAAATGGGAAATAGAAAAAATATAATTACATAATGTGCGATATTAAATTTTTTGTAACTATTCCTACGACTGATGTGGGCAGGTCAATTTGATCACTTTTTTTGTCCAAATTCGTTAATCCTGCAGACCTTGTTCGAGGTCTTAGTATTTTTAATGTCTTCGCCGGCAACCTGCTGGCCAGGTACAAGTCAGGTTGAAATCCCGAATTTGGGTAACACATAAGCTTGCATTACGAACCAACCCACCATGATCAATAGAAAAATCAGTAGTCCTTTCATGACAATCACCTCTCAATTAGTTTTCATTATTGAGAATATAAGACAGATATCGGAAAGGTCAAATTGACCAGGATTTTTGTTGACGCTCACCTTTTTTGTATATTAAAAATGTTTTTAACTCACCTCAAAACCTCAACCAGAACATCTGCTAGTTCTCTAAGCATAAAAGGCTTGACAACAACTCCGGAAAAACTGAATGCTTTATGGTCTGCCATGATAGGATCATTGGAGTAACCGCTGCTGACAATTGCCTTGATTTGTGGGTCAATTGCCAGGAGTTTCTCCATCGTTTCCTTTCCGCCCATACCACCGGGAATAGTTAAATCTAGTATAACGGCATCAAAAGGCTTTCCTCCCTTACCGGCTTTCCGGTAAAGTTCTATGGCTTTTTTCCCGTCTGCGGCAGTCTCAACTTTATATCCTAATTTTGTCAGTATGGCGGTTGTGACGTTTCTCACGATTTCCTCATCATCCATAAGCAGGATCCTTCCGGTTCCCGGGCGGAGACCTTTCGGGCGGAGCTTCTCTTTCTCTATGCCGACCTCTTCCTTTATCCCCGGGAGATAGACATCAAAGGTTGCCCCTACGCCGGGCGTTGAATCGACGGTAATAAAGCCGTCATGGTTTTTTACTATTGAATAGACGCTCGCCAGTCCAAGACCGTTGCCATCCTGCTTGGTCGTAAAATAGGGGTCAAATATCTTGTCAAGATAGGTGGTCGGGATACCGATACCCTGGTCTCTGATGGAAATTTTTATATATTCCCCTGCTTTAAGAGGCAGAATGTCTTCCTCTTTGACAATTATGTTTTTCGCGGCTACCCAGACGGTTCCCCCTCCCGGCATGGCCTGGTCGGCATTCATTACAAGATTGTTGACAACTTGGTTTATCTGACCGGCATCAACATCGGCCCGCCAGAGATTATCCGGCAGGGAAAGTTCGCACTTGACATTAGACCCATGCAGGAAAAAGGAGGTCGACTCCCTGATAAGCTCAGCAATGGAGATGGTTATTTTGACCGGGGCCCCGCCTTTCGAAAAAGTGATCAACTGGCCGGACAAATTCTTGGCGCGCATACAGGCGGCTTCCGCCTCACTCAAATAGTCCGCGACCTTTTCGGCTTCTTCCTCATCGTCTAATAATATTTTTGCCAGGCTGATGTTTCCTAAAATACCGGTCATTATATTGTTATAATCGTGGGCAATGCCGCCGGCCAGCAGACCTACGGCCTCGACTTTTTTCATCCGGTGCAGTTCTTCCGCCATCTTTTGCTGCGCCGTAATGTCCCTGAAGGCCAGAACCACACCGGTTATCACGTCGTTGTCCGGCCGGATGGGAGCGCCGCTGTCAGCGATTATCCGTTCTGTGCCATCTTTGGCTATAAGAGCGGTATGATTGGCCAGACCGACTATCTTGCCCGTCTTAAGGATCTTTTCCACCGGATTCTCACATAATTTTCTGGTTTTCTCGTTGATGATGTGAAACACCTC
>DAOVYS010000209.1 GCA_030635485.1 Pseudomonadota bacterium
ATCGCCAGGAACATGAGCATCGTCTCCACCATTCTGCCGATAGATTCGCCTCGCAGCTCAACCTTGAAACCCTCTTGCCGGTATGAGGACGGGCGCGAAACGGTAAGGTCTATGTGCGTTGTGTTACCCCCTCGCTTAATCTCCCACGGGTGCCCACCTCCTCCTCTTTTGGGATAATTGCCGTCGATCCAATCGGCAAACTCCTGCTCGGAGGCTGGATCTATGTCCAGAAGCCCTTCGTGCCGGCCATCGGCATATCGGCTGTACATCTCTCGACCAGACAAAGATTCATCGATTGTCTCCTCTTTACGCTTCCCGGCTATATAGGCGATTCTGCAATACTGGAAATAATCATCCGCTGTCATGGACGAGACTTCCGTGTTCTCCGCTTTGAGGAAAAAGCCAACTTCGACCAGACGCACCAGCTTCAAGGTCCTGTCCTTGCCCAGTTCCCTATCAAGGCGGTAAACATCAGGGAGAGAGGCGCGTATGAGAGCATTGGGGGCAACACCGTATCTGTGACGTAACGGGTACTCGACCTGAATTCGTTTGTTGGCCTTTATCCAGTCTTTCCGGGCAACGTTCAGCCATTTTCGCGCGGATGCGATTAGTGGTTCCCATACCGATGCCAGTTGGCCATGGTTTTCAACAGAGTAAAAAGAGGCTCCCATGGAGTCCATTGCTCGCACGCCCTTTTTCGGTTCGACCTCCAGGCTGCCACCACCGCCGAAATGAGTGATGTAGAAGGTGTGCTTGTACTTGTTGACATGCAGGTGATTCCATTTTTTCCCCTTGTCCGGAAACAAGATATTCCAAACGCGGTCCAAAGCGGACAACTCGTAGGAGAAATCACTCAACTCCTTCATTAAAGCGAAAGTTGAAGCCGTCAGTTCCATTGCTCTTCAGCTCCCATATGTCTCATAGTTGCCTATTTCTACAGTAAGAATAAATAGAAAATTTTCCACATATCACCTTTATACCATCCTGACCATACTACGGGCACTCAGTATTTTGGTCAAGAAAAATGGATCTTCAAAAAACCTACAGGGTTGGCTGTACTGTGTTTTCACCTCCATCTCAATTCCGTAAAGGCACAAAAAAAAAAGCCCGTATCGCAGATAACTAATTGCAATACAGGCTTTTACGGACAAAATAGTATTCACCAAAGCAAATCTTCCGACTTACTTACGGACATCCCACCGGCCACGCCTTCCCGTCACAAATGAGAGTGGCATTATGCGGCCTCTATAACCGCTTACCAATCAATGCTTAAATGCCCTCTGACCGGTAAACATCATTGCCACCTTAGGATCTGCTTCGTTGCAGGCTTCTATGGTCTCAAAATCCCTCATAGATCCGCCGGCCTGAAGGATTGCTGAAACGCCCTGTTTGATACCCACGTCGGCACCGTCCCTGAACGGGAAAAATGCGTCTGAAATCATGACGGAACCTGGAAGACCCGCCTTGTCCTCTCTTGTCTTGGCCTCAATGGCGCCCCTTTCGGCCGCATCCCGTTTACCCTTCTTAATCTCGATCATCAGATCGGAATACGAGATTCCGTGGGTGTCGTAACAGACCATGTCGGCATATTTTATATAGGCCTTATGAACCGCGATCTCGGCAACTCCTACCCGGTCCTGTTCTCCTGTGCCGATTCCCACTGTGCAGCCGTCTTTGACATAAATTACGGAATTCGAGGTTACACCGTGCATAACCGCCCAGCCGAACAGCATATCTTCGATCTCGAGGTCGGTCGGTTCACGTTCAACCTTGTATTCCTTATCCTTATAGGTTGTTACCGCGGGTTTCAGGTCATCAATCGACCGGATTGAATTTACCGCGGACTGCTGCACGATTATGCCGCCGTCAATCAGGCTCTTAAAATCCACAAAACGATACTTTTCAAAATCCGCCAGCCTGTCTATACGGTTCATCCGAATCACGCGCAGATTCTTCCTGGCTTTAAGGATCTCAAGTGTGCCGTCTTCAAAGTCAGGAGCGCACACCACCTCCAGGTAATTTTTACTTAAGGCCTCTGCTGTTGCCTTGTCGCACGGACGGTTCAAGACCACGCATCCGCCAAATGCGGCAATCCGGTCCGTCCGGTCAGCTCTAGTATAGGCCTCTTCCAGAGAAGTTGCGCAGGCAACTCCGCACGGATTGTTGTGTTTTAAAATGGCTGCGGCAGGTTTGTCCATCATATACTTGATAATGTTCAAGCCGTTGTCTACATCCGTTAAGTTGATCTTTCCCGGATGTTTGCCGACCTGCACCATATCCTCCACATTGATCCCGCTGACAAGACCGTTGCCCGGTTCGATAAACCGGCAATCCCCCAGCACCAGATTCCCGTTCACCAGCTCATAGAGGGCCGCTTCCTGGTCCGGATTTTCGCCATACCGTAATCCACGTTCATCCACGGAACCGTCGCCCATGGTGATTTCCCAGCTCTTTTTCCGATAGACCAGTGTCTGATCATCAAATGAAATCTTCATCTCCATTGGAAAATGGTCACCGAGAATAGTAGTGTACATCTTTTTTATATCTGTCATTACAAAATTTCCTCCCACCTGGTCCGCCAAAGACGGAAAGTGATTTGGTAAACTAATGCAATTGAAAGGTCATATCCCAATCCTTGCATACCGGGTCAAATCCTCTATTTTTTATATCACTACACACTTCGGCCATCAGTCGATGATCGCCTATTGAAAACTGTTCACCCGTCAGATCAGGATTTCCATAACCTCCAGGCGCTGTGCAGGATCCTGCTGAATAACGCGTCGGGCCTAATCCGATCATCCCATCACGGAAACGGGATTCTTCCCTGGTTGAAAGAATCAGACCCACGTCCTGATCAAAGATGCGCATGGCAAAGAGCATCTGGGCCAGATTCCGTTCCGACACGTCCATACTGGAGGTAAAATCACCTTCAGCAGGCCTGAGCCTTGGGAATGAAACCGTAAAAGCTGTTTTCCAGAATCTCTTTCTAAGCCATGCAAGATGAAACCCGAGCGCCAGCGCATCCGCCCGCCAGTCACTGAGCCCTAAAAGAACGCCTATGCCGACTTCACGCATCCCTGCTTCAGCGGCCCGGGCCGGGATATCTATCCTGTATTCATAATCGCGCTTTTTCCCTGACAGATGAATCTCTTTATAAGTCTTTTGTTCGTAGGTCTCCTGATATACCGCAACACCTGTAATGCCTGCCGCAAAAAGGCGGGCGTATTCATCGGTTTCCAGCGGCTGGACCTCAATGGAGACCGAGGCGAACCGTTCACGGAGCCTGAGGGCAAGGGCCTCGAAATAATCCACACCCATTGCCTTAGGCGCATCCCCGGACACGAGCAGGATATGGTTGAAACCGCGATTATGCAGGATCATGGCCTCGCTTTCCGCCTCTTCAAGGGAAAGCTTACGCCTGTCGATCCGGTTGCCCGCCGAGAAACCGCAATAGAGACACTGGTTTGTGCAAAAATTTGAAAGATAGACCGGCGCATAGATCTGGATCGTCTTTCCAAACCGATACATGGTAATTTCAGATGACCGGGCAGCTGTCTGTTCCAGAAAGCCATCCGCTGCCGGTGAAAGGAGAGCTGCCAGATCCGATAAATCCGGGTGCGGCGATTTTAACGCATGCAGGACATCCCCTGCTGTTCGGGAAGCGACAAGCTCTTTCAGTTCTGAAAACGGGGGAAGCGAAAACATTGTATCTATTTGGATTTACCTCAAAAAATCTAGCCCTGTTTCCGGTGAGGATGCAGACGCCTCGGTCCTGTGCGAACCAAGACCGGCTTCAAAGGCCTCCCGTCCGGCAAGCACGCCTTTTGCAAAAGCGGCTGCCATCTTAACAGGATCTTGCGCAACCGCGATTGCCGTGTTGACAAGCACTGCGTCAGCTCCGATTTCCATGGCCAGGGCCGCATGGGAAGGCGCGCCCAGTCCCGCATCCACTACAACCGGGACCCTGGCCTGTTCGATAATGATCTCAAGCTGATGGATTGTCAAGAGCCCCTGGTTAGTCCCGATCGGTGAACCAAGAGGCATTACCGCGGCTGCTCCCGCGTCCTGCAGACGCAGTGCCAGAACAGGATCGGCATTTATATACGGGAGAACGGTAAAGCCCTCCTTTACAAGCACCTCAGCCGCTTTCAAGGTCTCAACAGGATCAGGCAGAAGTGTCCGCGGATCGGGCGTCACCTCAAGTTTCAGCCAGTCTCCCCCGCCAACGGCCCTTGCAAGCCTTGCCAGCCGGACCGCCTCATCAGCATCTCTGGCGCCTGATGTGTTCGGAAGAAAGAAATACTTCTCCCGGTCAAGCACACTCATGATATCATCTGAAGGGTCATTCAGATCCACACGACGCAGGGCAACCGTTACCATCTCCGCCCCGGATGCCTCAATAGCCTTGATCATGACCGCTGATGATGAAAATTTCCCCGTCCCTGCAAAAAGCCGGGAAGCGAATTTCCTTCCAGCAATACTCAACACCTTATCCGCCTCCCACAAATCGAAACAATTCCACGACAGAGCCCTCTTTAAGAGTATGGGACTCAAATTCATCACGTATCACGATATCCCCATCACATTCAACAACAACCAAGGCGGGATCAAGTTCCAGAGTCCTGATCAACTCCGCCACCCTGATATCCCGGTCCACTTCCCTCTCTTCACCGTTACAGACAATTCTCATCCCTGTTTCCGAGCAAAAAAACTACAACTATTTAATATTACAACATTACAGACCAATAGAACCTGACCATGGACCGATCATCTCTCTTTAGTAAAAGACGGAAAAATCAACATACATCACCTCTAGTCAGTATGGTAGATTTTTCTCGTAATATTTTAGCGGCAACCTTTTTTATCCTTTAATCACCGCCAGGGGATGCAGTTCCACAACAACCTCTACAAGGTCCAGTTGATTATCAATGACCTCATCAATGTCCTTGTAGGCCCCGGCGGCCTCATCCAGGTCCCGCCGACCGCGGATGGAATGAATGATACCCTTATCATTCAGCCGCTTCTGCTCCTTGCCCAGATCAAGCTGACGC
>DAOVYS010000223.1 GCA_030635485.1 Pseudomonadota bacterium
AGACGGAAATCCTGATCTCTGACCAGTAAGCGTTCACAGGCGCGCCGCATCTGCACGTGATCAGGGCAACCGGCAGATAGGGGGCTATAAGCCGGTAACCCTGATCACGTACCCCAAGGGCACTTCCTTCGGGCGCACAGCTGCAGCACCTGCGAACGCTTACTGAATTCTTCCCATATACCTGATCAATTCTTTGGCCAGGGTTCTGTTGTCGATCAACAGAGAGAATTCGTGGTTGTATGCCAGGGCTGAATGGGTAAGGTTGTGGCTGCCTACAAGTGAGTAGCGGCTGTCTATGACCACAAGTTTTGTGTGCGTTGTGGTGTCGGGCGAGTCAAATGAGACGGCAATACGGTGTTTTTTCAGTTTTTTCGCCACCCGTCGGTTTTCCTGGTTCAGGTTGTCGTTATAGTCTGATTTTTCAAGCACTACCTGGACGTTGACCCCTCTTTTTTTAGCGGCGATCAGTTCTCTCAAGACACGGGCCGGTCTGTTCCGGGGCGAATCCGTTATCTTGAATATGAACATGGCCATGTGGATGGTCTTTTGGGCCGTTTTTAGATAATGGATAAGGGTGTCGTAATACTCCTTGTCCGGAAGGATTATGATTTGACCCGGTCTACTCATGATTATGGCACGGACCCTGGCTGATTCTTTAATTTCTTCAAGCGTTGTATTGCCTGACACCTTGAGATAGGGCTTTATGGCCTCAAAGGTGCTTTGGCCGATGTCCGAGCTTTTCAGGATGTCATCAAGTGATTTGAACGGACCGTGGCTGCGGCGGTAATCCACAATGGCCCTGGATCTGGCCTTGCCGATGAATGGCAGTTTCTGCAGATCTTCGACAGATGCCGTGTTTACGTTAAGCTGTCCCTTGAGCGCGAGACCGGTTCCAGGAAAGAGGAGAACCGGCAGAGCACTTAATATGATAAGAAATACGATGCCCGGCAGCCGTGAATTAAATGACCGATAATTTCGCAATCCCTGCCCCCTCTATTTAATCTCGATTTCTTGAACCACTCGGTGAAGAGTCTCGACATGTTTGTCCAGATGCAGCCGAATAAGGGAATAATCCTCTCTATCTTCCTGTCTGTAGAGTCCCAGCATGGGTTGGTAGAACATACTTATTTCTTCAGGGTCAAGAGATTTTAAAAGATCCAGCAGGTCGTTGACAGCGCCTAATTGATATTTTCCCTTTGACTCCATGATCGTTAAACCCTCGAAAAAACCCTCTGTTACCGCATTCACTGAGTAATCGTCGACCCAGGCGGCCTCTTCCACGCCGTTCATCCGGTCAAGCCGCATTCTCACGGTGAGATCCAGGAAAAAATGGACGATTGCGCTGATCCCGGCCGCCCGATTGTCGGGCGGCGGTTCCATTATCGGGCCGTAATGCCTGACCGTGGTAAGTCTGATGTCAACGGTGTCGGCGTCCGTTTTTACAATAAAGTCCCCGGCCGCATGGTGCCAGGGATATATCCTGCTTGAGTCTCTGGTGTCGTAATAAAGGGTAAGGATTTTTGAAGACTGTTTGAATATCTCAAAACACTCCTTGTCCGACGCAAAACGGTTTCCCCGGCCTGTGTCCCAGATGCGGATTCCGGCAACCTTTTTTCCCTTGTCTTCGGATAAGTGCCACTCGTAATAATTCTCAAACCAGTCTCCAAGAAACATGGAGAGAGTCTGCCTCATTTTCCCGCTCCCGCACTCGACTTTTCCTCTGAAATATGTCTGCGGCAGATATGGAAGAACATGGGCCCGGTTCAGGCGGCCCAGGATATTAAACTCGTTTTCAAGGCAGGCCTTGCCATTATCCGTAAGGGCCGTGCTTACGCAAAGTTTGATGGTCCCGTAGCCGGTAACGATTTCCACGCTTGCAAGATGGTAAAATGGCCCATGTGCTTCGCTTAAGATGCGTATTTTATTTATACTTCCAACGTCAACATCTTTTCCGGTTCGGGCCTTTAGTGCCAAAAGCAGGGGTACTCCGCCGTCTTTAAACACAAATTCCCGTATGGCCTTGAAATAATCTCCCAGTGTGAGGAAAGGGTGGCTTTCAGACGGAGCCACCAGGAAGGGTCTAGACATCTCGTTTTGACCTGCCGGGATATCTCCATTGGGTGAAGAAAAAAAGAAGCTTACATTTACATTTTTTAAGGCGTTGGATTGAATCATTTCAGGGGTACTCAATGGGAAGCTTTTCTATGGGTTAAATGGTTTTGGAGAAATGGTTGCAAGACCATGTCGGATAGATATAACCGACTGGAATAATTATATGTTTATTTGGGCATGCAACCTTTATCAAAAGATACGCTACCTATAGCGGCTGTCTGTTCTGCTGTCAAAGGAAAAATGAACTTTTCGGTTTGTTGATTTTTTGTTGACAAACATATTATTGACAACTATGATGCTCGACTTATTTGGTTAGCTATTTAAGATGGGCATCCGGTTTGAAATTTTTTAAAGGTATAAGTCCTCAGACTGAATAGGTATCCACAAAAATACAGATTCCCGCATTGAGACAATGGAATTACACATTGTAAGGGAGTCTTTTGGGTATTGGGCAGTAATTGCGCAGACAAACTGTGAATTCTGGTAATATTAACAAAATGTAAGGAGGAAAGAGAATGCCGAAGCATGACACACCCTTACTGGATCAGCTGGAGAGCGGTCCATGGCCGAGTTTTGTAACTGATTTGAAACGGCAGGCGGAGAAAAAGCCGCAATGCTGGGACATCCTAGGTCAGGTTGAGTTGTCGTATAAAGACAAAATTACCCATTGGAAACATGGCGGTATTGTTGGTGTTTTCGGATATGGCGGTGGTGTTATCGGCCGTTATTCGGATATGCCTGCCAAGTTTCCAGGGGTTGCCCATTTCCATACGATCCGTGTTAACCAACCTTCAAGTAAATTTTACAATACCGAGTTTCTGGGTCAGCTGATGGATCTCTGGGAGAGACGCGGCAGCGGTATGACCAATATGCACGGTTCCACAGGTGACATCGTCCTGCTGGGCACCACCACACCTGAGCTGGAAGAGGTATTCTATGAACTCACCCATGATCTCGGTTGTGACCTCGGCGGTTCCGGCAGTAACCTGCGTACACCTTCCTGCTGTATCGGCATGGCAAGGTGCGAATACGCGTGTTTTGACACCCAGGCGGCATGCCATGAGATGACCAACGCATTCCAGGATGAGCTGCACAGGCCCGCGTTTCCGTATAAGTTCAAGTTCAAATTTTCCGGATGCCCCAATGACTGTGTTGCAGCCATTGCCCGTTCCGACATAGCCTCACTCGGTACCTGGAAAGACGATATCCGAATCGATCAGGCTGCTGTAAAGAGCTACATGAATGGCGAGTATGCTCCCAATGCCGGCGCATTTTCCGACAGGGACTGGGGTAAATTCGACATCCAGGCGGAAGTTATAGATCGTTGCCCCACGCAATGCATGAGCATGGAAGGCGGTGAGCTGAAAATTGAAAGGACGGAATGCACAAGGTGCATGCACTGCATCAACACCATGCCAAGGGCGCTGCGTCCGGGCGTTGAAACCGGTGCAACCCTCTGCTTTGGTGCAAAGGCCCCGATCCTTGACGGCGCGCAGATTGCTACCATGATTTACCCGTTTTTTGAGATGAATAAAGACGATAATTTCCAAGCATACAAGGATATGGTTGAACTTGTATGGGATTTCTGGATGGAAGAAGGCAAGAACCGTGAGAGATGCGGTGAGTGCATGCAGCGTTTCGGCCTGCCGCACTTCCTTCAAATAATGGAGGTAGAGCCGATTCCGCAGCATGTGAAAGAACCGCGGTCCAACCCGTATGTATTCTGGCAGAGTGAGGAAGTGCCGGGTGGTTTTGAGCGTGATGTCGCTGAATTCAGGAAGAAACATGCAATGTAAGCGGCTGGAACACGGAGCAGCTATTTACTGATATACATAGTCGTTAAACAATAAGGAGGTTTTTATATTATGGGTTATGATCCTGCAAATCCGATGAAAGATAGACTTACTGATCTGGGCCCCCCACATTATGAGCGGTTTATGCCAGAGGTTATCAAGAAAAATTGGGGCAAATGGCTTTATCATGAAATTTTAAAACCTGGCATTTTAAAGCATGTGAGCGAGACCGGGGATGCGTGTTATACTGTAAGGGTCGCCACCGCACGTCTTATGAGCGTTGAACTTATCAGGGACTTTATGGGAATTGCCGACAAACACTGTGACGGCATTCTTCGCTGGACCACCAGGAACAATGTCGAGTTCATAGTAGACTCGGAAGCCAAAGTGCAGCCCCTGCTGGACGACCTTGCAAAAAATCCCATGATGCCTATTGGCGGCACAGGCGCCGGCATATCAAGTATTGTTCACACCCAGGGCTGGGTCCACTGCCATACCCCTGCAACTGACGCGTCCGGCGTTTGTAAAGCTATAATGGACGATCTGTTCGAGTATTTTCAGAGCCATAAGCTTCCCGCAAAGACACGCGTTTCAATGGCCTGCTGCCTGAACATGTGCGGTGCGGTTCACGCTTCCGACATCTCAGTCCTCGGCATACATCGCAAGCCGCCTATGATCGATGTCGACCATATTCAAGCGATATGCGAGATTCCGCTTGCAATCTCGGCCTGCCCGACCGGCGCTGTAAGCCCGGCCAAGGCT
>DAOVYS010000097.1 GCA_030635485.1 Pseudomonadota bacterium
ACTTCCACGTCCACGTTTTCCTGCTTTGCAATTTCGGCAATCGTATCGGCCAGCTGTTCACATTTTGTACAGCCGGTCCCCAGGACCTTAATCAATTTCATGAGTTCACCTGAGTTTAATTATGAATTACGAATTATAGGAATCTTTGTTGTCTCGCATATGAAATTATTAGCCTTATAACATTCGTAATTCGTAATTCATAATTAAACTCAGGTGAACTCATGAAACTGATTAAAGTCCTGGGGACCGGCTGTGCAAAGTGTGAACAGCTGGCCGATACGATTGCCGAAATTGCAAAGCAGGAAAACGTGGACGTGGAAGTTGTGAAGGAAAAGGATCTCCTGGAGATCATGAAGTATAAGGTCGTATCATCACCGAGCGTTGTTATTGATGATCAGGTCGTGCACAGCGGTTCGGTTCCCGGCGCTGACCAGATACGTAACTGGCTGACAAAATAAAAAAAGGGGGCTGTTTTGAGTGAGTTGTTGCTGATCGGCGCAGGTGGATTTTTCGGCGCTATTTCACGTTATCTTGTCAGCGGGCTTTCCCAATATCTGGCAAGGGATGCGGCCCTGCCTTACGGAACGCTCACGGTAAACGTACTAGGATGTCTGATCATCGGATTTCTGGGACATCTTTCAGAGACATTCGGGCTCCTCTCCAGTGATATACGGCTTCTTATTTTCATCGGTTTCCTTGGATCATTTACAACTTTTTCCACCTTTGGGTATGAGACATGGAATCTGCTCAAAGATGGTCAGAATCTGGCGGCATTTGTGAATATAGGAGCAAATGTCGTGATATGTCTTGGTGCGGTCTGCGCCGGCCAGGCCTTTGCCATGTTAATCAAGAGATAAAAAACGCCCCCAGATGGGTTAAGCCCAAAGGGCATGGTTTACATACATGCTCGTGCTCGTGCTCGTGCTCGTGCTCGTGCTCGTGCTCGTAAACGAATACCATCTAATTATTGAAATGAAATCAACTTTTTTCATCTTCATCAAAACTACATTACCACAACTAAATATATCTCAACGACTACGTGTACGTTCACGAGCACGAGCACGTTAACGATTTACGGCAAAGCCGTTTAACTCTGACCTGGCCCTGAGGACCAACTTTTCTTCCTTAGATAAAACGCTATGAAAAATCCAAAAGATGGCTGCCTGCTCAGGATATTTATTGGTGAAAACGACAAATTCGACGGAAAACCCCTGTATGAATGGATAGTGTATCAGGCGCGCGAGCAGGGGCTCGCCGGCGCAACCGTGCTCCGAGGAACCATGGGGTATGGCGCGCGAAGCAGGATTCATACCTCCAAGATACTGCGTCTGTCCAGAGATCTGCCGGTAGTTGTGGAAATGATCGATGCGCGTGAAAGGCTTGAGGATTTCCTTTCAAAGAAAGGATCATGTATTCACGGGCGGATTGGCAACATTTGAAAAGGCGGATGTAAGATTTTATGAGCTGGCTGGAGACTGTTAACGAATCAGGAATTACGAATAGTATGAAAAAGGCGGCAAAAGGGGCTCTGTTGTCAGGATTGGTCTACCCGGGTCTGGGCCAGGTGGTTCTGGGCCGTCCGGGCGTTGGTCTCGTCTTTATCCTGGCAGCCACTGCCGGGATCGGCACGATAATATATAAAATCATGACATCCATCTCACTTATCATGGATCAGGCCATGTCCATGGTTGAAAGCGGGGGCGTGAGCTACGACAAAATTGTCCATATATCAATAAATGTTGTGCAAAACGGCTCGCCATTACTCAATTCAGCGCCCACACTCCTCTTCCTCTGCTGGCTCTGCTCAACAATTCACGCCTATATTGTAGGCGGAAGACTGGATCAGAGGGAAAATCAGCCCCAACTCCCTCCGAAACTTCCTCCGCATGTCTGATACTCTTTGGACTGATATCCATGCCCCCTTACAGGCAAGAAAATAACCATTGTTCAGGTTGTCTTGACCCTGTAATTGGTTACATGTATATTACAAGAAGAAACGACTTCCGGAATTATTCCCTCCTGTCCGGCAGCCTGCCGTCTACTTACTTAACAGGAGATCCAAAAATTATCCCTCAACTGATGACACATCAATGACTATTTATTCCCAAAAAATCCTGATTGTAGATGACCGCCCGGAAAATCTGCTGGCTTTGGAAAATCTACTGGAAGAACTTAACCTGAATATTCTAAAGGCAACTTCCGGAAATGAAACACTGAAAATTGCCGCCAGAGAGCATCCGGCCTTGATCCTGCTCGATGTCATGATGCCCGAGATGGATGGCTTTGAAACAGCGGAACTTCTCCGCAAAGACTCTTCCGCCAAATTCACTCCCATCATCTTCATTACTGCAATGGGCACGGAGAAGGAACATATCTTCAAGGGATATAAGACCGGAGCAGTGGACTACCTCTTAAAACCCATCAATCCGGATATTCTGCTCAGCAAGGTCAGGATATTTCTGGAACTCGACCGCCATAGGTGGGAGCTTCGAAACAGCGAGGAAACGGCCCGCGCCCTGCTCAACGCCTCACTGGATTCGGCGATCCTTATCGAGACCGACGGCACAGTTCTGGCAGCAAACGAAATTGCAGCCCGCAGACTGAACAAAAAAATAAATAAACTGGTCGGCACCTCTCTTTTTAACACTCTCCCTTCTGAGTTGGCCGCTTCCAGAAAGGAAAAGATTGAGGAAGCGGTGCGCACGTCCGGTCCGGTCCGTTTTGAGGACCAGCATGGTGAGATTATCTTTGACAACCACATCTATCCAGTCCGCGATTCGAATAATATAGTCACCAGGCTCGCCGTATTTACCTCTGATATCACCAAGCGCCGGCGTGCCGAAAAACTCCTGGAGCGCATGGCCAAACACGATCAGCTTACAGGCCTGGCCAACCGCATGATGTTCAGTGATTTTCAGGCCAAGGCAATGGCACGGGCCAAGCGGTATCACCGAACCACGGCCGTCCTCTTTCTTGATCTGGACCATTTTAAAAAAATCAATGACAACATGGGACATGATGCCGGCGATAAACTGCTCAAATCAGTGACAAAACGCGTGTCCCGCTGTGTACGGACCAGCGACATGGTGGCCCGGCTGGGCGGTGATGAATTTGGTGTGATTCTCGACGACATCGCCCGTCCCGAGGACGCGGCCCGTATTGCGGGGAAAATCCTCGATGCCCTGACCAAACCACACCGGCTCGCGGGTCAAGATGTGGTGGTAAGCTCCAGCATCGGCATCGCCATCTATTCCGGCGGCAACGAAAGTCCTGAGGATCTGAACAGGGCCGCCGACACCGCCATGTACCATGCCAAAAAGGCGGGACGTAATAATTACCAATTTTTTGTCCCGAAGATGCACGAAAAAATACTGAAGCGTGTCCGATTCGAGACCGACCTGCGCAAGGCACTCAACCGCTGGGAGTTTCAGATCCATTATCAGCCCCAAATCGATATACGCACCACCATGATTGTGGGTTTCGAGGCCCTGCTCCGCTGGCAACACCATAATCTGGGAATCATCCACCCGGCCGGCTTTATCCGGCTTGCCGAAGATTCCAGCCTGATCATTCCGATCGGCGAATGGGTTCTGGGCGCCGCCTGCGCCGACTGTATGTCCTGGCAGGCAAACAGTCCGGAAACGGGACCTATAACCGTGGCGGTAAATGTCTCATCCTGCCAGATCAGACAAAAACGCTTCTGGGAAACCGTGGACAAGGTCCTGACTAAAACCGGCCTGCCTCCAGACCAACTTGAAATCGAGCTGACCGAAAACGCGCTCATGGAGGATCCGGAGAGGGCAATCATGTCGCTTGACCGCATCCGAAGGCTCGGTGTCAGGATCGCCATTGACGACTTCGGGTCCGGCTACTCCTCCCTGCACTATCTAAAACAACTGCCCATCGATGCGATCAAGATCGACATATCTTTTATCCGGGACATCGGCAAAAACAAAAACAACGAAGCTATCATCAAAACGATAATCAGCCTAGCCCGCAATCTGGGGTTGAGGGTAGTCGCGGAAGGGGTTGAGACCGCGGGTCAGGCCGCCTTTCTTCGCCCTAACCACTGTAATCTCATGCAGGGCTACTACTTCAGCCGGCCCCTTAACCATATGACTGCCGGCCGATTGCTGGCTGCAGGGCTTTAGGGCTCGCTCAAAAATAACTTCCCATTTTGATACGCCGATCCATCCAGGATGGCTGCGTTGTTCGTCGGTTTCGCCCTCCTCGCGCCTTGCCATGCGGACGCCTCGACACCTGAAAATGTAAATATATAAAACGCGATCACGGGATATCAATTATAACCCGTAAAAAAAGCTATGGTGGGTGATATGCAAGACAACTGGTCGATTTTCATGCAGATGCTCAAAAGCGCGCTTGGCAGAAATATGTTGAAATGGTTCCTGTTCATAAGCGTTCCACCTCTTATCATATTGAGCGTTCTAAATTATTTTAATACATACAACTCGTTAAAAAATCAAATTGATAGCGCCCTGCTTGAGTCCGCCGAGCAGAAAAAGGCCGAGCTCAACGCCTATTTTTCTGAAATAATGATCGACCTCGATTCGCGGTCCAAGTCAAAAGAGAGCTCAAAAATCCTTGGCCACCTTATCAATGCATTTAATAATAGCGGAAAAAATCTGGACCGGTTCGTAACAAGCCGTGAATATAGCGGAATTTTACAGCATCAGGCTGATGATGATCTACATACCGTCAAAGAGATAAAGGGGTATGAAAACATTTATCTCCTTGATTCTCACGGGAATATACTGTTCACCGCTGAAAAGGAAAGCAGCCTGGGCAGTAACATATTTTTTCATGACACTCTCTTTGCAAAGGCCTGCAAACAGGCGTTGAATACAGGGAAACCGGTCTTTTCCGATTTTGAGCGATACGCTCCGGCCAACAACAAGATAAGGGGCTTTATGGTACAGGCTATACAGGACGCGCAGTACCTCAAGCTCGGCCTGATAGCCTTTCAGATCTCAACGGATAAGATGGATGAAATAGTGACACGCAAGGCCACCCATTTTAAAAGCTATGACGCTTACGTGGTTGGAAGCGACCTCAGGATAAGGACAAACATCATCCCGAATGAAGAGCCTGCATTCGGCACACTGGTTGATACACTGCAGACCCGGTTGTGGTATGACGAGCATAAAATCGGACATATCAAAACTCAAGCAGGTCATCAACATGATGAAGTCTCAAAAGAAAAAGTTATCCACACCAAAACTATTTCCTATACAGGAAGAAAGGGTCGGGAGGTCCTTGGCAACCACAGGGATCTTGAAATCGGAGGCGTTCCCTTGGCCGTTATCGCAGAATTCAGCAAAGCCGAGGCCTTTGCTACGCTGCAAAGGTTGATCATTATTGCGGTGGCAATGCTTATCGTAATCTTAGTTATAGTGGTCTTTCAGACAGTTTATCAGACAATGAAAATGGTCCTGCCTGTTATCCAGATGTCCGAATGGGCAAAGGCGGTTGCAAAGGGCGATCTCTCCCATCGTAAGATTGCCGTGCCCGCAAACGAGATCGGCAACATGGCCGGCAGCCTGACCGCTGTTGTAGATTCCTTCAAGGATATCGTCAAAAAGGCGGATGAAATAGCAAAGGGCAATTTCAGGATCAACATAAATCTCCGCTCAGACAATGACGAGCTGGGCATTGCCCTTCAGACAATGGCAGGGACTCTTCAGGATGTGGTCAATCAGGCTAATGCTATTGCGCAAGGCGATTATACGGCCGATATAGCCCTACGTTCCGACAAGGACGAGTTGGGGGCCTCCATGCGAAAAATGACAAAAACCCTTCAAGAAACGACCGCATCCAACCAAAAGGCGTTGGAAAAGACACGAAGACTGGTGAGCAACCTTGACAATCTCCCCTCACCGATAATGACAATTGATAAAGAATTCAACATCACCTATCTCAACCCAAAAGCTGCCCAATATTCAAATCTGCCGCGAGAAGAGTGCATGGGCGGAAAATGCTATGATCTATTCAGGACGCTCCATTGCAATACCTCGCAATGTTGCTCTGCACAGGCGATGAATATCGGGAAGGCGTCAACCGCTGAAAATGTTATTGACCCTGAGGGGATAAATCTCCCCGTACAGTATACATCCGTCCCTGTAAGGAACAGCAAAGGCGAAATTATCGGCGCCTTGGAACAATTAACCGACATTACAATGATGAAAAAGGTGATGGATGATATCAGTCAACATCACTGGCTCAGTACAGGCCAAGCGGAATTAAGCGATAGAATAAGCGGTGAACAATTTTTTTCCACCCTTGCTCAAAAGGCTGTCAGCTACCTGGCTGTATATATTGGCGCTCAAATCGGGGCCATTTACGTTTACGAAAATGAAATTCTCAAATTAGCCGGCAGTTATGCCCGGAGCGAACAAAAACAGACAGCCAACGAATTCAGACTGGGTCAAGGCCTAGTTGGTCAAGCCGCCCTGGAAAAGAAAAGCATTCTATATACCGATATTCCCGATGATTATATCAAAATATGTTCCGGTATCGGCGAGGCCGTTCCACGCAATATACTGGTAATTCCAATGCTGCATGAGGATAAGTTGAAAGGTGTCATAGAACTGGGATCATCTCACAATTTCACGGACCTGCACAAAAAATTTCTGGAGCAGGCGACCAAGACTATCGCCATTGCCGGCGATCTGGCACAATCCCGGTCCAGCATGAAAAAATTACTAAATAAAACCCAACAGCAGGCTGCGGAACTACAGACCCAACAGGAAGAACTCAGGGTGACCAACGAAGAACAGGAGGAGCAGACAAAGGCTTTGAAAGAGTCGGAAGCCAATCTACAGGCTCAAGAGGAAGAACTCAGGGCAATAAACGCGGAGTTGGAAAACCGTACAAAGGCATTGGAAATTCAACAAAAGAAAGTGAAAAGAAAAAATCTTAATCTGGAAGAATCCAGGCGGAAATTGGAAGAAAAAAGCAAAGCCCTGGAAATGAGCAGTAAATACAAATCCGATTTTCTGGCAAATATGTCACATGAACTCCGATCCCCGCTCAACAGTATGCTTCTCCTGTCTCAATCCCTTGAGGACAACAAAGAGGGCAATCTGAATGAAAACCAGATGGAATTTGCCCGTACGATTCATGGCAGCGGGGAAGAGTTGCTTGCCTTGATCAACGACATACTCGATCTGTCCAAAATCGAAGCCGGCAGGGAAGAAGTTCATCTGGAAAAGGTGGGGATCGATGAACTTGCCCTCTATGTTGAACGCAATTTCAAACATCAGGCCGAAGATAAGGGATTGACGCTTAACATCGAAATTGAAAAAGGACTCCCCTGGTCGATTCAGACTGATCGGCAAAAATTGGAACAGGTTATTAAGAATCTTATGTCAAATGGATTGAAATTTACCAGTCAAGGAAGGATCTCCTTTAATATTACCCGTCCCCCTTCCGGGTTTGACGGCTCAAAATGGAACCTGGATCCGGATCACTCAATAGCTATCACTGTTTCCGACACCGGCGTAGGTATTCCCAAAGACAAACAGAAATTAATTTTTGAGGCATTCCAGCAGGCAGACGGCAGCACAAGTCGGAAATATGGCGGAACCGGCCTGGGATTGTCGATTTCCAGGGAACTGGCAAAACTATTGGGAGGAGGACTCGGCCTGACAAGCAAAGAAGGAAAGGGCAGCACCTTCAGCCTCTATCTGACGGAGGAGATTAAGACTGGAACAATAGAAAAAATGGCTAAAACCAAAGGCGAGACGCCGCGTAGACGAAGAACAGATTATATTCCCGTTCAACGTGAACCCAAAAGGCCTTCCAAGGATACCCCCATAAAGCTCAAAACGATTCCAGACGACAGAAAGAAAATCTCTCCCAAGGACCGAACCCTCCTGATTATCGAGGACGATCCGGCATTCGCCAAAATCATGATGGAACCGGCCCATGAAAAGGGATTCAAGGTCCTTGCGGCCTCAGATGGAGAGACCGGACTTGAGTTGGCCTCAGAGTATCAACCCGATGCGATTATACTGGATATCGGTCTGCCTGGGATAAACGGCTGGATGGTCATGGAGAAACTCAAAAGCTCTGCTCTGACCCGTCATATTCCTGTTCACTTCATTTCCGCTATGGACGAAGATAACGCAGCCATGCGAATGGGCGCTATCGGATTTCTCTCCAAACCCGTCAGCCGCGAAGAGCTGAATAACGCGTTTCAAAAAATCGAAAAGATCGTTTCAAAAAATCTTAAAAATCTACTGATCGTGGAGGACGACGAGGCAACGGTCAAGGGAATGGTGGAATTGATCGGCAATCACGACGTGGAGACTTCCGTCGCGTCCACTGGTATGGAAGCTCTTGAATTGTTGAAATCCAGAGAGTTTGACTGCGTAGTGCTCGACTTAAAACTGCCGGATATCTCGGGATTTGAGTTGTTAAAAACGCTCAAAAAAGATGAGACCTTTGTCTTTCCTCCTGTAATTGTCTATACCGGCCGGGGACTCTCCAGAGAGGAAGAAATGCAGCTTCAAGAGTATGCCCAAAGCATCCTGATTAAAGGGGCGGATTCCACGGAAAGACTCCTGGGAGAAATCACGCTGTTTCTGCATCGGGTCGAGGCGGACCTGTCCAAGAGTCAGCAAAAAATCTTAAAAAAATTATACAACAAGGAAAAAATTTTAAAAGACAAAAACATTCTCATAGTCGATGATGATGCCCGCAATGTTTTTGCGTTATCCCAGCTTCTGGAGGAAAAGGGACTAAAAACCATAAAGGCCTTTGACGGCAAGGAGGCCCTGCGTCAACTAAGCGATCATCCAAAGATCGATCTGGTATTGATGGATATCATGATGCCCGAGATGGATGGTTATGAAACCATGGGGAAAATACGCGCACAGGAATCCTTTAAAAAACTTCCCAT
>DAOVYS010000171.1 GCA_030635485.1 Pseudomonadota bacterium
ACTGAGTCCGGACAGCCACGCCTGATATTTCTCGTAAATGATCTCAAGGAGCAAGGATTTCCACGGCTCAGCCATTGATGCACTCATAAAAAGTATTGGGATGGCTAACCATCAGCCATTGAGAGACCCGATCAGATCATGAATTGAGTTCATATCATGCTCAATCAGGTATTTTTCAATTCCCTCAATTACCTGAATCGTGGCTCTGGGATTAATAAAATTTCCTGTGCCGATTTGGACGGCTGAGGCTCCGGCAATCAAAAACTCCAGGGCATCCTCCGGCGTGGTGATCCCACCAACACCCAAGACCGGGACACTGACCGCCTTTGCGGTCTGCCAGACCATTCTGAGTGCAACAGGTCTTATGGCAGGCCCTGACAGACCGCCGATCACATTGGCAAGCCTGGGTTTCCTGGTCTGAATATCAATCGCCATTCCCTGGAGCGTGTTAATCAGGGATACACCATCCGCGCCTCCATCCTCTGCGGCCCTTGCAATGGAAGTGATGTCCGTTACATTTGGCGAGAGTTTTATGATCACCGGCAGGCTGCACTTTTTTCGCACCTCAGCTGTAACTGCTCGGGCTGCCTCCGGATCAAGACCAAATGCAACACCACCCTGTTTGACATTGGGGCAGGAAATATTTACCTCAATAGCGTGAATCCCCGGGGCATTGTCGAGTATTTCAGCGAGCCGCCCGTACTCCTCCACACTGTCTCCCAGAATATTTACAATCACGCAAACGCCGTTTTCCCGTAAAAACGGCAATTTTTCACTAACAAATTTCTCTACGCCGACATTTTCAAGGCCTATGGCGTTGAGCATTCCGCATGGCGTCTCAACGATTCTGGGCGGTGGATTCCCGGACCTGGGCTCAAGGGATATCCCCTTCACAACTACGGCCCCCAAGTCGGCCGGGTCCACCAGAGAGGCGAACTCCCTACCATAGCCAAATGTGCCCGAGGCCGTCAGCACCGGGTTCTTCAATACCAAACCGCCTATTTTTATCTCTAAATCCGGCTTGCCTCTTACCATGCGACATCACTTTCCCAAAAGACCGGCCCATCCTTGCAGACATGCAGGTACCCTTCATGCCCATTACCGGCCGGCGATTTTACCGCACACCCCAGACATACACCCATTCCGCATGCCATTACGCTTTCAAGTGAGACCTGGCACGGCCAGCCGTTTTTACGGCAGAGATGGGCCACTGCCTTTAACATCGGCATAGGACCGCATGACAGAACCAACCAGTCTCTATCACGCGTCATGTGATTCTCCATAAGATCGGTAACAACACCATGATGGCCCAGTGTCCCATCATCGGTCGCCAGCCTGACCGCCAGACCGGGAATATCAAGACATTCGGCCAGAGGCGCAAGTTCCTCTCCCGAGGCTCCACCCAACAAGACCGCTATTTCGTTATATGCATCTGCTTCCGGCAATCGTTTTGCAAGCCCGAGCAGTGGAGCGATTCCAATACCTCCACCTACAAGACAGACACTCTCAGCCGACGTAATATCAAATCCCTTTCCCAATGGCCCCACAACCTGTAATTTCCGCCCATGCCTTGATTGGGCAAGAATCCCGGTCCCCTTGCCCACTACCCGAAAAAGAATAACGATCGTCCCCTGCTTCTCTGACCAGTCATGGAGAGAAAAGGGCCTGGGCAGCAACGGATCAAACCCTGAAACAGGTCTGATCATTACAAATTGACCCGGTGCAGCAGCCTCGGCAATATCAGGAGCTTTCAGCGTGAGCCGAAAAATATCTTTTGCTACCGGCTCAATTTTAAGAATTTCCGCATCGATTTGTTTCATTTTTGGGTGGGAACTGAAATTTTGCCGACCAGAGTCTGGGCAATAAACAGCCAATCCAACAGCTATCATGTTGATATTAAAATAAAAATATACAATTTTCCACAAACTAACCATTCGTGAAGCGAATAATCGCAACCACAATAAACCTATTACCCAGCTATAAGCTCCAGGAGACGCTTAAGATCACCCTCTGAGGCGTATTCAATCACCAGCTTTCCGGATCTTCCCTTTTGAACTATTTTAGTCCTGACATTCAGATATGCTGAAAGATTATCCGTGATGGTTTGACAGGTCTGCCTGGATATCTGGTTCGGCGTCTTTTTTCTACCCGGTCTCCCCCCCCCCTTTTTTATAATCCCTGCCTCTTTTTCCGTCTGCCGGACCGAAAGCCCTTTGGATACTATCTTATTTCTGAAATTCTTTACCGTCTCAGCATCCGGCAGACCCAACAATACCCTCGCATGGCCGGCCGTCAAAACGCCATCAATGATATCCTGTTTTGCATAGTCGGGAAGTTGAAGGATCCGCAAAGCATTGGTCACGGTGGACCGCTCCTTGCCTACCCTGCCCGCAACCTCTTCCTGGGTCAGACCGAAATCCTGGGTCAACTTTTGATAGGCCTGGGCCTCTTCAAGCGAATTCAGATCCTGGCGCTGGATGTTTTCAATCAATGCCAGCTCAAGTGTGTCATTGGCAGAAACGTCTTTTACGATAACAGGCACCTGATCAAGACCTGCCATCTTTGCAGCCCGAAGCCTTCTCTCTCCTGCAATCAACTCATATCCTGAATCATCGGATTTTCTAACGATAAGCGGCTGGAGAACACCCTTTTCCCGGATAGACTCGGCAAGACCGTCCAGGTCCCAATTTTTGGTATCCTTTCGCGGCTGAAAAGGATTCGGTCGTATGGAATCCACGGGACAAATAAAATATGGAAGGGAAAAGTCTGCTGATGTCTCTTCCTCTAAACCGGGAAGCAAAGCATTAAGTCCCCTGCCCAGAACGTCTGGTCTGGCCATCTCTTAATCACCTCTCTGTTTTGTAACTATTCAAGCAGCACTCCATGGGAAGACGATCAGATTGCCCAGCATACTGATGATGTATAGCTGATCAACCTGCTTGCCTATGAAGCGGCCCGCAGGAAGTGCCCTTGGGGTGCGCTACGGAATAGTTACAGTTCCGTGGTTTTAGCGATATTTCGGCATCACGCTGAATAGTTACTCTGTTTTTTCAGAAATTCTTTTCCAAGTTTGAGATACGCTTGGGCGCCTGTTGAACGCGGATCATAATCCAAAACCGATTTCCCATGACTGGGGCACTCACTGAGGCGTACATTTCTTGGTATCACCGTAGTGTATACCTTGTCCTTGAAGTGTTTTTTGATCTCCTTTGCAACCTGAAATGTAAGTCTGTTCCTCTTATCGTACATAGTGAGAAGCAGACCCTCGATCTTCAATTTATGATTGTAAGAATTCTTGACCAGGCGGATGGTACGGACCAACTGGCTCAATCCCTCCAAGGCAAAATATTCACACTGCATCGGAATAATCACGGAATCCGACGCTGTAAGGGCGTTGACGGTAAGAAGCCCCAGTGAGGGAGGGCAATCGACAAAAATATAGTCATATTTGCTCAAAAGCGGTGCCAGCATATTACGCAGAAACCGTTCTCTCTGCTTTTCATTTAAAAGCTCCACCTCCACGCCAATGAGATCTATGTGTGTGGGCAGGATATCAAGACCTTCCGCGCCGTTCACCTGGCGTATGGCCTCAAAAATCTCCACCTTGTTCACATAACAATGATAGAGATGATAGTTGTTTTTTCGGGCAGTTATCCCCAGCCCGCTGGATGCATTTCCCTGTGGATCCGAATCCACGACCAGCACCCGCTTCCCCAGTCTTGCGACCGAGGCTGCCAGGTTGATAGACGTGGTTGTCTTGCCCACCCCACCCTTCTGGTTAGTTATCGCTATTATTTTCCCACTATTCATATTAGTCACATGGTCCTTATTGGCCTTAATGAATGGAGACTAAATCCCGCTTCCGGAAATCTTCCCAACACCATCCCCCACAACCAAGCATGAATTAGCTTTTAACTTGAACCACTTTTTGAGCCCATTTTCAACTAAAATTTCATTGATATCAGCCCATACGATCCCAAACGGGGCGTTATGTCTGGGCAATTATGGTCCTTTTCAGGGCTTGCGAAAAAATCGGATATTTTGTTAAATCGGACTTCGCCCATCCCAACCCAGGGAAAAACAAAAAAAGGCGATTCAGATAATCGCCCCTTCAAATCAAGCAATGTTTCACGTGAAACATTGCTTGATTTGAAAGTTTATTCAGGAGGTTAGAATGGTGAAAATCAACTCGGAAGTTCTTGCCATGTCGTGCAGATGTATAAACTCATCGGTAGTGTGCACCTTGGTCATGCCGGTAGAAATAATAGCCGTACTGAGGCCATAACCGTTAAATATATTTGCGTCACTGCCTCCCCCGGCAACAACAAATTCAATATCGCGGCTCAAGACTGAAGCAGCACGCTGAACCAGGACAAGAGTCTCTTCAGACTCTGATAATCGAAACGCTGGGAATTGTCGATCGGAACAAAAAATCACCTTAGGGGGAAGGTGGCCCTTGCCGGGCGAGAGGGTGACTGAATTCAAGGCATTTAGAAATTTTGATTCAATCTCCCTGGTATTGGCTTCCAACTTTTCCTCTGAGTGACTTCTCACCTCACCCTGTACAGTTACATGGTCAGGGACGATATTGGTCGCAGTGCCGCCGGAGATAATTCCTATGTTTGCAGTAGTCTCCTCGTCAATACGACCCAACACCATGTTGCTGATGGCCTTGGAGGCAATAACAATCGCACTTATCCCCTCTTCGGGATTAAGGCCGGAATGGGCGCTTACTCCTGATATTTCAACCCTGATATTATTGGCCGACGGAGCGCCTACAACAACACGATCAACACCGGTAGAGTCAAGCGAGTAACCAAATCGCCCCCGGATCAGATCAGGGTCAAGGGCCTTAGCGCCAAGAAGCCCCACCTCTTCGCAGGTGGTGAAAATCAGATCGACCGGACGAAATGGAATATTATGGTCGCGCAATGCCCGAATAACCTCTACCAGAATGGCTATTCCAGACCTGTCGTCAGCCCCGAGAACGGTCCGGCCACGGCTGAAAAAGGTATCACCTTTTCGTTGAACCCTCACCCCGGATGCCGGCTCCACCGTGTCAAGGTGGGCGTTAAAGAAGATCGGGGACCCGGCAAGCCCCCCATCAAAACGGATTATAAGATTTCCGCACTCGGAACCGGTCTTGGAGGCAGAGTCATCTTCAATAAATTCAACCGGGGACAACTCTTCAAAAATCAACGATTCCACGAATCGGGCCACCCGGCCTTCATGCCTGGATGGGCCGTCAATTTCACAAAGGGCGACAAACAGGTCTGCAAGACGATCAGAGTTAATCAAGGTAGAGACCTCTCGAATTAAATTTTTTTGGGAAAAGATTTTCAATATCAGATTGCGCCTTGGAAATCTATCACACAACCCGAATTCAAATCAAAAAAATCTATATATCCGGCCGCAAATTGCAGCCAAAGACCATAAGCACTTGACAAAAGAACAAAAAATATGGGTAAATGGCATATAAGAAGCTCGATCGAATTGTAAATTTATTTAAAGGAACCGTCATGGGAAAAGAAAACAGCGCTAAATATCACGAAATCAAATTCATGCCCGGAGGTCAAGTCTTAAAAGTGGCTGACGGTGAATCCCTTATTGAGGCCGCCAGAGAAGCGCGGGTGCATATCAACTCCTCGTGCGGCGGGGCAGGCGTCTGTGGAAAATGCCGTATATTACTCGAAAGCGGTGAAGTGGGCGGAGGAAAGAGCGAAAAACTGTCTCCCGCGGATTACGAAACCGGCTACCGACTCGCCTGTCTGGCAACAGTCAAAAGCGATCTGACAATCAGACTTCCCGATGAAGAAGGACTCGGAACAGCGGGGCTTACTACAACGGTACCCGAAAGACACCGTGCAGCCAGATATACCTTTGATATAGACTCATTGAAAAAGGAAGGTCTATTTGAACCTCCTGTGAAAAAATATTTTCTCGATCTGCCAAAGCCCTCTACCGAAGACAACATGGCGGACTGTGCGCGGATAATCCATGGCCTCAAGGATCGATACCACAAAAGCGGAATGCTGATTGGTCTTACCGTGCTCCGAAAAATAAGACGTGTACTTAGAGAGAACGATTTCAAGGTTACGCT
>DAOVYS010000236.1 GCA_030635485.1 Pseudomonadota bacterium
GGTAATAGTTAGTGTCTGTCCATAAATGTAACATCTCTGGACGGGGGGTCGGGGGTCAGGGGTCGGTGGTCAGGATAACAGATTGATTTTTATGTTGTTTTTGCTGACACCTGACCCCTGGGCCCTGATCCCTCTAAACCCCAAAAGGCTTATTTCTTGATGGGCATTAGTTAATCAGGGGTATGGATGTGAAACTCTCGGATAATTAGGATGGCAGTCTCCTATAACAGTGTTGAAATAGATCTTTCCGCGATTCGGGAAAATTATATAAACATCCGGAAGAGGGTAGGGGATCAGGTGCGCGTTATGGCGGTTGTAAAGGCCGATGCTTACGGCCATGGCGCTGTACAGACCGCAAGGGTGCTTCACTCTGCCGACTGTAGATTTTTTGGTGTGACCGAGGTTGAGGAAGGCGTAATCTTAAGACAATCCGGGGTGTCGGGTGATATAGTGATAATGCTCGGAGCGCCTGAGCATGCATTTGACGAGGTGGTTAGGCATGACTTGACTCCCGTGGTCTTTGATCTGACAATGGTGAAGGCATTATCAGACTATGCGGAGAGGTTGAATGTAAAGGTGGGTGTTCAATTAAAAGTCGACGTAGGAATGGGTCGGCTTGGTATAATGCCCCATGAAGTGCTTCCTTTTATTTCGGCCATGGAGAGTATGAACGGCGTTTTTCTGGTTGGTTTGCTGGGACATTTTCCCATGGCGGATGGCCCGGATCATGATAAAACGCTCGGTATGTTTAGAGAGTTTGAGTCGATTGTAAGTCAGATACCGGATTCCCTCAGGAATGATCAAATCATGCACATGGCCAATTCAGCGGCAATGATCCGTTATTCCGAAGCGCACCTGGATATGGTCAGGACCGGCATTTCCCTGTACGGCTGTTACCCGTTCGACAGTGAAAATGATCGTACGTCTCTGCCGTTAAAGCCTGCCATGAGTTTCAAGACCCGGGTGATCCAGGTGAAGGAGGTCCCGGAAGGGTACGGCTTAAGTTACGGACATATTTATGTTACGGATCGGCCATCCCGTCTTGTGGTATTGCCCGTGGGTTATGATGACGGGTATTTGAGGAGATTTTCAAATCGGGGTGAAGTCTTGATCCATGGCCGCCGCGCTCCTATCCGCGGAAGGGTGTGCATGAACCTCTGTCTGGCTGATGTTACGGATCTGCCGGGTGTAATGGTCGGTGACGAGGCAGTGCTGATGGGCAGGCAGGAGTCTTCTGCGGATTCGTATTCGGATGAGATCACGGCCGATGAAGTAGCAGGCTGGCTTGATACCAATAATTATGAGGTCCTGTGTCTGTTCGGCAACAGCAACAGAAGAGTATATGTGAATTATGATAAAAGCGCGTCTTAAAGAAAGATTGGATCAGTGTTTTGTGGAGGGTGTGAAAGAAGGGTCCTGGACCGGAGCTGCGGAAGGCTTATATAGTGTGGAGGAACCAAAGCATGCCGCGCACGGTGATTTTTCAACCAACATGGCAATGATTATTGCCGGAAAGGAGAAGAAAAAGCCCCGTGATGTGGCCGGATTGCTTGTTGATCTGCTCGCGTCTCACACTGATCTTTTGAAAAAGGTCGAAGTGGCAGGCCCGGGGTTTGTTAATTTTTTTGTGAATAATGCTGTCTGGCAGTCCGTGCCCAGGGTTGTGAATGAGGCCGGCTCGGATTTTGGGTTGTCCGACATTGGGAAGGGCAAGCGGGTTCTTGTGGAATTTGTGAGCGCAAATCCAACAGGTCCCTTAAGCGTTGGACACGGCAGGCAGGCGGTATTGGGGGATGCCATTGCGAGGCTCCTTTCCGCAACCGGATACGATGTGACACGAGAGTATTATTATAATGATGCCGGCCGCCAGATGAGGGTGCTCGGCGAATCCACCAGGGCTCGGTATCTGGAACAGCTCGGCCTTCCGTCCGAATTCCCGGAAGATGGTTACCAGGGCGAATATATTGATGAGATTGCCTTGGAACTGAAAGACGAGGTCAACGATTCTCTGAAAGATACGGAAGATGTCACGGTTTTTAAGGAACGGGCTGAAAAGGCGATATTTAAAGATATCAACAACACCTTAAACCGTATGGGGATCCATTTTGACCATTATTATAATGAACACTCACTTTATGAGGATGGCCTTGTCGACGACGTGGTTTCCTGCCTGAGGGACAAGGGGCTCGTGTATGACAGTGACGGGGCTGTCTGGTTTAAGACTACTGAATTCGGTCAGGAAAAAGACCGCGTGATAATCAAGAGTACGGGCGAACCCACGTACAGGCTGCCTGATATTGCCTATCACCGGGAGAAATTCAGGCGCGGATATGACTGGATGGTGGATATATTCGGATCAGACCATATCGCCACTGTGCCGGATGTTCTGGCAGGCGTTAGGGCCCTTGGCTATGACGACTCAAAGGTAACAGTGGTCCTTCATCAATTTGTAACGCTCATGAGGGACGGCAAACAGGTCAAGATGTCCACCCGCAAGGCAAATTTTATTACGATTGATGAACTGCTTGATGAAGTCGGGCCAGACGTAGTGCGTTTTTTCTTTCTCATGCGGAAAGCTGACAGTCAGCTTGACTTTGATCTTGACCTGGCTACCACCCAGAGCCAGGAAAATCCTGTTTTTTATGTCCAGTACGGCCATGCAAGGCTTACCAGCATTTTGAAAAAAAATGAGGAAACAGTAAATATCGAATTGCCTTCTGTTGATTCGGCGCCGCTCCACCTGCTTGAATTGCCCGAGGAGTTAAATATTCTTAAGGCAATGGCATCATATCCTGATCTGGTGAAAAATTCCGCCCTTGACCTCACGCCCCACAGGATTATTTTTTTTCTTCAGGAACTGGCCGGGCAGTTTCACAGCTACTATAACAAGCACAGGGTGATCTCGGATGATATACCGTTATCCCAGGCAAGATTGTGGCTTGTACGGGCTTTGCGAATTGTTTTCAGGAACGGACTGAACTTGGTCGGGGTTAAAGCTCCGGATACGATGTGAGACGTAACTGATCACAGGGGCGCAATACAAAAAAGCTGTATATATCATATTAAGTAATCGTTGAACCCGTATGACCAGCTTAATATCGAATATAGTTTATGCCCCCTTGCGGGGTAAACAGGGAATGTCGAATTACGAAGGAAGGTAGTTACTTAATAATCTCATTTTGCACGTTGAGTAACCCCAAACAATCTAAAAGTAACATCCACACTTCGATATTCTACATTCCCTGTTCGACATTCATCATTCAATTGGCGCTTATTTGAATTGAAATGGTTATATTTTGTTCTGTATAACTTTTTTGTATTGCACCTTTACAAACTCCAGGCTTTTTCACCCCTGACATGGCTGTAGTAAAAAGAAAAAAGAAAAAGTGGGCGATCCGTTTCGAACTTGGTATCGGCGGCCTGGTTGGTCTTGGGATCGTCGGTTTTTGTATTTTTTTATGGATGTTTCTTCTGGGAATCTGGGCCGGGCAGACGGTTCTTCAGTCTTCATCCGGTCTGGGAGGGGCTCTGCCGTTTTCAAAAATAAGCTCTTCCCTGTTGCCTAAATTGAAAGGCGATTCTCCCAAAGAATCCGAGGTACGGTCTTCTCCCCCGGTTGACAGTGTCTTGGAATCATCAGTTTCAGTGAATGAGGTTTTGTGGGAGGAAGAGGCGGATGCATCGGAGCCGACCTTTTTTTCACTTCAGGTCGGCGCCTTTTCCGACATGCGCCGGGCAAAAAAAAATGTCAGCAACTGGCTTGCAAAGGAGTACGAGGCCTTTTTCCTTTCCCCCGAGGGGCCTGATGACTCGTATTACAGGGTATTGATAGGAAAGTTCGACAATCTGGCTGATGCCAATGCCGAGGCGGTCAGGCTGGAGAACGACGAGAACACGCGGGTCTACATAACCCTGGTTCCAACCTCAAAGATCAGGATTCCTTGACCTGTTTCACGTACTGCGTTATTAATTTAATTTTTTGTGACTAGTCAGGTGGATAGGGTGAATGTGGAAGGCTAACCCTGCCCTTTACCCATAAGTCAGTGCATGGATAAATTTTATTCCCCAAAGGGGAAATGGCGTATAGCCGGTGTGCTTCAGTCACCGGTATGGGGTGCATACAGGGGATCGTCCTGAAGGGACGACGCCTTCCATGGCCGCCCCCCCCTCAAAACGTCGTTTAAGGACTGA
>DAOVYS010000029.1 GCA_030635485.1 Pseudomonadota bacterium
CTTGTTCCTTTTTGCAATATGAACATTGTGGCATCCTGAACAGGGGCTGCTCGATGCCGGAAAGCTTGTGAACGACTTGGTGCCTGACAGGCCGGTGATATATCTGTATAGATCGTAGAGATTATGATAAGAGGTGAGGTTGAACGCGTCCATGATAGAGGATGTGGTATCTGATGTATAACCTCCGAATGTACGGCAGTAACTGTAATTGTAGAAAGCGGTCTCCTGGAGTGTGGAGCTTGAAGTATGGCAGTAGAAACAGCTGTTGTCATCCTGGATATATGGTTTTGTTGTCGGTAAACCGGACCAGTTGTTTGCAAGAAGGCAGAAGCTGTCCGGCCCTTCGGCTTTACTTGCGTTCGGCGTCGGCTCAGCCCCTCCGATGCTGGCGTGCTGCTCGTGGCAGTGGCCGCAGTTGCCCTGGCTGTATTCACTTGGAAACGTGCTCTTTCGTTTGACCCCTGTGCTGCTGTTGCCGTGGGCGGAACCGCTAAAGTTTACCTCGGCAAAGGCAATACCGCTTCCAAGGAACATAAAGGAAATAATCAAGATAAAGATGCGTTTCATTTGATTCACCATGAGCTGTGATTTTTGTCTGATTTTATAAAATACTTTTTTTATTTTATCATAAAAACGTTGGAAAATCATCCTTTTCTAGGGTTTCGCGTGGGTAGGCCGGCATGGTGATTTCCGGTGTTTTTTTATTTTTCCAGCTTTTTATGCATAACATCCAGATTGTGGTGGGCGTCCGCAAAGTAGGGATTGATATTAAGCGCGCGCTGGAAGGATTCCGCAGCTTCGTGAATCCTGCCCAATTCATTGAGTGATATTCCCAGGTTGTGGTATGCCTCTGCATTGGCCGGATCAAGGTCGACTGCCCGTTGAAAGGATTGAACAGCCTTTTCCAACTTGCCCAGATCGTGGAGCATGATCCCCAGATTTGCATTGAGGTCTGGCCTTGCCGGCGCATGTTCCACCGCCTTTTCCATATATGTGACCGCAATTTCGGGCCTGCCTGAACGGGAAGCCGCGACGGCCATCAGATTCAATGCGTCGGCATTTTCCGGAGATTGGTCGAGGACCTGTTCACATATCTTTTCACTCTCTTTCAGGTTTCCATCTTGGATGTGCTTGATCGCAAGACCGAGCATTTTTTGAATATCATCCTGGCCGGATTCCGGACCATCATCGGAATCATCCCCGGTTTCAGGTGACTCGGCGGAAACAGGTTGTTTGAAGTCATCTGAAATCGGTACGGATGTGTTAGCAGGTTCGGAATCAGGTTCGGTAACCTCAGCGGAACCATGCTCTGTTACATCCTCCGAATCCGGCTCCTCCAGGGGAACGGTATCGGGTTCGACGGTTTCGAGTAAGCTATGCCTCGCAAGCCTGCGCCTTTTCAGTTTTCTCTTGGCGCGGCCCTTTTTTTTCTTTTTTTCCATAACGGTACCTCGTATTACATTTTTTCAGGCGCTGGTTACTTTCCGGCCGGCAACCAGTTTGGTCAATTCCTTTATAACACATTGGAAAACCGATTCCCAGTCATCAGAGTGCGGCTGTCTGAACAGTAGAGTCGTGGAATACGATTCGACCCCAATAAGGTAAATATTCGGTTAATCCATCTTGTGATATTTAACTGTGTAGGGTGTGCATCGCGCACCTTTATCGTTGATTGGCCCCTAAAATGGTGCGCATTGCGCACCCTACACAGTGCAACTCGCGATTTTGCACTAATTGGGTTAACCGAATACTTACCCAATAAGAATAACAAAGGCTTGACAAACCAGGGAGTATCATTTAGAAACGGAGCCATACTTTTTGGCCCCATCGTCTAGTGGCCTAGGACTCCGGCCTCTCACGCCGGCAACAGGGGTTCGAGTCCCCTTGGGGTCACCATGTAAATTCAAGGAAATCAGCACGTTATGGTTGATTTCCTTTTTTTATTTTGTACGTTCACAACCAATATTGATGCTTTCGCAAAAAGCTCCTTAGGGAGTTTTTTTGCTCTTCATTCGCCGCCCGCGTAAAATCCTCCCCATCTTTTTTGTATTGCCGGCCCTGCTCCCCTTTTAGCTGTTGTCAGCCCCTGGACTTCCGGGTTGTTTTATCAAGATCAAATGTATTCCATATATTTACAGCTGCTGCTGACTTGTGCTAACATGTTGACAATCATCTGATTCTTTGAATCATCTTGTTCCGTGTTTTTTAAATGGGTCAATGGGGAGAATGCTTTGATGGATGGAAAACCAAGCTATGAAGAGTTGGGGAAAAGGGTTGAGGATCTACAGGAGAAGGCCGCTAATGGTAGGCGTGCGGAGGAGGAATTACGTGCAATGCACGAGATGATGCGGGCCTCCTTTGACGCTATTCAGGATGGCATCAATGTCGTTGACCTTGATTTCAATATAATAGATATCAATGATGTCCTGCTTAAGGCCTTTGGTCTGTCTGACAGGGAATCGGTGATTGGCCGTAAGTGCTTTGAGGTCCTAAAGGGCAGGAAAGAGGTCTGCCCTCATTGTAAGGTCGTTGAGGCATATCGGACCAGCTCTCCGGCCCGGCGAACGACCACCCCCGAAGATGAAGCGAGAACCGGGGGCAGGTCTTTTGAAATATTCGCATATCCGATCCTGGACCAGGATGGGGGTCTAACCGGCGCGGTCGAGTTTTCCAGAGACATAACCGAACGTAAACAGATGGAGGAAGAGCAGGCCCGGATGCGAATGCAGCGTGAGGGGCTGTGGAATCTGGCACGCATGGTTGACGTTGACCATAAGACCTTGTGCGACAATGTCCTGGACCAACTTCTGGTTATGACGCAGAGCAAGTATGCTTTCTACGGCTTTTTAAATGAAGATGAAAGTGTGTTAAAGGTATATTCCTGGTCAAAGGAGGTGTTGAACAAATGTGTGGTTTCGGGCAGGCCGCTTGAGTTTTTCATTAACAGAGGCGGGCTCTGGACTGCGGCGGTGCGTGAAAGAAAGGCGCTTATCATCAATGACTATAAGGCAGACCATCCGGACAAAATAGGGATCCCCGAAGGTCATGTTGAGCTTACCAGGTTGCTGGTTGTTCCTGTTTTTGTCCGTGGCCGTATTGTAGCGCTGTCCACGGTTGCCAATAAGTCGTCCGATTATACCGAAGAAGACGCCAAGCAGGTCGAGGCCTTCTGCTCCAATGCCCAGACCATTCTTGACCGAAAGGATGCAGAGAATAGATTGAGGGAGCATCTTGATCATCTTGACAAACGGGTAAAGGAACGGACCATTGAATTGGAAGAGGAGGTTGCCAGGCATGAACAGACCGAGGCAGCGCTGAGAGAGTCGGAACAAGACAAGACGAATATTCTGCAGACCATGTCGGAACTCGTGGTTTACGTGGACACGAACATGAAGATTTTATGGGCGAACAGGGCTGCGGCAGATTCGCTCGGCGTGACACCCGATGATTTGTTGGGGAAATATTGTTACAAAGAGTGGTTTCAGGTAGACGCGCCCTGTTTATTCTGCCCGGCCAAAAAGATTTTAGAAACCGGCGAATCATCGGAAGGCGAGACGCAGAGTCCCGACGGCCGGGTATGGCTTTTCCGAGGTTATCCGGTTAAGGATGAAAATGGAAAAATTACAGGTTTCGTCGAGGTGGTGCAGGATATCACCGAAGCAAAGCGCTTTGAAATCCAGTTGCAGCAAGCTCAGAAAATGGAGGCCATAGGCACCCTTGCCGGAGGTATTGCTCATGATTTCAATAACCTCCTGATGGGCATCCAGGGCCATGCCTCGTTGATGCTGCTAAATGTTGATTCCGGTCATGCCCATTTTGGGCACCTCAAGGGGATAGAGGCCTCGGTTGAAAGAGCGGCTTATCTTACCAGACAGCTCCTGGGTTTTGCCAGGGGCGGTAAATACGAGGTAAAATCTACGGACCTGAATTTACTTATTGAGAAAAATTCGGATATGTTCGGCCGCACGAAAAAAGAGATAAGGATTCATAAAAAGTATGAAAAGAAGATCTGGCCGGTGGAGTTGGATCAGGGCCAGATCGATCAGGTATTGTTGAATCTCTATGTCAATGCGTGGCAGGCCATGCCCGGTGGAGGGGATCTCTATATTGATACGAGCAATGTTCTGCTTGATGATAATTATGTTGAGCCGTTTGGTGTAACACCCGGCAATTATGTGAAGATATCGGTGACCGACACCGGGGTGGGTATGGATGAGGCTGTCCGGAAAAGGATATTCGAACCCTTTTTTACCACCAAGGAGATAGGGAGTGGAACAGGACTGGGGCTTGCCTCCGCCTATGGGATCATCAGAAATCATGGCGGTATCATCAACGTTTACAGTGAAAAGGGCAAAGGGACCACCTTTAACATTTACCTGCCGGCTTCGCAAAAAGAGGTCTCATCAGAAGAAAAGAGACCGGAAGAAGAGATTTTAAAAGGTACGGAGACTATCCTTTTTGTGGATGACGAAGATATTGTTCTTGATGTTGGAAGAGAGATTTTTGAGGCAATGGGCTACAAATTATTGTCGGCCCGATCCGGCAAAGAAGCCGTGGAGATTTACGGAAAACACAAAGACGAGATCGATCTGGTTGTCCTGGACATGGTCTTGTCTGATATGGGAGGCGGCGAGGTCTATGATATAATGAAAGAGGCCGACCCTGACATAAAGGTTCTTCTTTCAAGCGGTTACAGTGTCCAGGGTCAGGCGTCCGGGATATTGGAACGTGGTTGTGATGGTTTTATACAGAAACCGTTTGACATCAAGGCGCTGTCTCATACAATAAGAGAGATTCTGGACGAATAAGAGGCCCTCCTTTCTTAAAGGTAATACCATGATTTTCAGGGTTTTTGATAAAGATCAACTACAGAGACTCTATGATGTGCTTGCGGTTAATCATATCGTAGGCCCTGTCTGTAAGGGCGTTAATCAAAATTCCGCGCCTCTTTACGATTTTGATTTTGTAAAAACTTTTTCCGAGCTTAAACTTGATTACAGTTCAACCATTCACTCCCTGAAACGATTTGTGCTCCCTCCTCGTGAGACCCTTTGCACCTTTGAGTTGGGTGACGATAACTGGCGGAAAAGATTGGACTTTAATGTCCACGAACCTATTGTCTTCTTCGGGTTGCACGCCTGTGACATCAATGGACTTAACAAGCTGGACAAGGTGCTGAACAGCGTTGTGTACCCGGATCCTTATTATGTTGCCAAGCGGAAAAATATGTTTATCATCGGGGTGAACTGCTCTCCTCAACCTTTCTGCTTTTGCCGTTCCATGGGAAGCGACTCCGCATTGCATGGTTTTGATATGTTTTTTACCAGTCTTGGTGATGAATATTTTGTTGAGATTCTTTCGGCCACAGCCTTTGAATATATCAGCGCTATAAAGAGCAGAGAGCCGAACGAGAGAGATCATGCCCGCTTTAAGGAGGCGAGTGAGGAAAAGATCAATAATTTCACCTGCCATGTCGACACCACGGATCTGACCAAGATTCTAGACCTGGAGTTTCAGGCGGAAGTCTGGAAAACATGGGGAGAAAGATGCCTTTCATGCGGCACATGCGCCAGCGTCTGTCCCACCTGTTACTGTTACGGGATACATGAAAATGTCAACCTGGATCTACAGGGAGCCGAAAAAATCAAACAACTATACTCCTGCAACCTGATAGACTTTGCCCAGGTTGCAGGGGGGCATAATTTCCGTCCTGAAAGCCATGTCCGGTTAAAATACCGTTATTATCATAAACACCGGGGGTTTGTTGAGGCCTTTGAGGAATCTCTATGTGTGGGGTGCGGCCGTTGCGGAGAATCATGCCTGGCAGGAATTACGGTTCCGGAGGTCATAGCAAGTGTCAGAGGTTTGGAGAGGTAAAATGGATAAATTACCTTTTGTTGATCTGATGGCTGAAAAAAATCGTTATCACCGCCGGGGTGACTTATCAGCCTTTGAATATACCTGTCAGGCCGAGATCACCAATGTCTATTCCCTTACTGAAACGGAAAAACTGTATCAGATTCAGTTGATAGATCGGGAAGAGCGACGCAGGTTTACCTTTAAGCCGGGGCAGTTTGTCATGCTGGAGCTTCCTGGAATCGGGGAGGCGCCCTTTTCCATCTCGTCTTCTCCGGCCAGGCATGGAAATATTGAGTTGTGCATACGGGCCGTGGGCAATTTGACCAAATTTCTTGCCAGGGTTCCACGGGGAACCAGGGTCGGGATCAGCGGTCCTTTCGGCACCAGTTTTCCGGTTAAAGAGATGCGTGGAAGTGATGTCCTGCTCATTGGCGGCGGACTCGGTCTGATACCACTGCGTGCCCCGATCTTTGCCATTCTGGAAAATCGAAGCGCTTATAAAGATATTGATATCATTTACGGGGCGCGAAAATCGTCTGAACTGCTCTTTACTTACCAGTACGATATGTGGCGCCAATTTGATATAAATCTCGATATCATCGTTGAACAGGCGGATGAGGATTGGGATGGAGCAGAGGGGCTGATTACCCGGATTCTGGAAAAACGGTGTGCTGCAAGCGATTTAAGTAAAAATACATATGCCATTGTCTGCGGTCCGCCGATTATGTTCAGGTTTGTCTGTGATATGCTCATTAAGGCCCATCTGCCTGTGCGGCGTATCTTCGTGTCACTGGAGAGAAGGATGCATTGCGGCCGGGGCAAGTGTTGCCGCTGCAATATCGGATCCACTTATACCTGTCTGGAAGGACCTGTTTTTGACTACTGGTCGGTTATGAATCTGAAGGAAGCAATTTAATGGGAGGGGTCGGGGGCCAGGGTGACGGATTGATTCTTTTGTTGTTTTTGCTGCCCCCTGACCACCGACCCCCAAAAGGGTTATTATTTATGGACAGACACAATTTGGTTTTTATCACTTTATCAGGGTATTAAAAGAATGTCGGCGGATAAACGGTTATATCTGGGCGTTCCGGTGGAGCGGCCTAAAGCGGCTTTTTTCGATTTTACCTCCTGCGAAGGTTGTCAGCTGCAGATGCTGAACAACGAGGCTACGTTGCTTGATTTTCTTTCACTTTTGGATATTGTCAATTTCCGGGAGGCCATGAGTGAACGTTCCGATGATTATGAAATTGCCTTTGTGGAAGGCAGTATAAGCAGGGCTGATGAGGTTGAACGGCTGAAAAAGATTCGTGCACAGGCCAAAATTCTGGTTGCTGTCGGCTCCTGTGCCTGCTTTGGTGGTGTAAATCAGTTGAAAAATCGTTTTGGTGATCTTGACTGGGTAAAGCGGGAGGTCTACGGATCCAACCCTGTGGACAGCACGGAGGTCCGGCCTGTTTCAGCCTTTGTCACGGTTGATCTTAAGATCTATGGCTGTCCGGTCAAAAAGGAAGAGGTAGAAGTGATTGTCACCAACCTGGTGCTCGGAAAGTCCATAGTCCATCCATCATATCCAGTCTGCATGGAGTGCAAGGCCAACCATAATATCTGCCTTTTTGATCTTGGCGAACCGTGTTTAGGGCCGATTACCCGGGCAGGCTGCGATTCCTGGTGCCCCAGTAACCGAATGGGCTGCTGGGGATGCCGGGGACCGGCCGAGGTTGCCAATGTAGAACAGTTGCGGGAGATTATGCTGAAACATGGTTTTTCAGAAGAAGAGATGATTGACCGGCTGGAATGTTTCGGCGGTTTTTCGACTTATCTTAGTGAACTTAAATAACTGCCGACTGACAACTTGTAATCAATATATGAAAATTTCCTGTGATATCAAAGTAGATCATCTAACCCGGGTCGAAGGCCATGGTAATATCCGGATTAAGATCAGAAATGGCCGGGTTGAGCAGGCGCGCTGGGATGTGGTTGAAACCCCGCGTTTTTTTGAGGCCATGCTGGTCGGGAAAAAATGGAATAACGCACCCTGGATATGTGCAAGGATCTGCGGAATATGTTCCATAGGCCACACCTTGGCAAGTATCAGGGCCATTGAGAACGGATTCGGCATTAAGCCTAGCGAACAGACCAGTGTGTTGCGGCTTTTGTTAAAGCACATGGAAACATTGCAAAGCCACCTGCTCCATTTATACTTTCTGGCGGCGCCTGATTTTCTGAATGTCGGCAGTGTGATGCCGTTGATCGAATCACATCCGGAAGTGGTGAAAAGGGCGGCCCGTCTGAAACAGCTTGCCAATGATGCCTGCGATGTGATAGGCGGCCGCCGCCTCCATCCCACCAGAACGGTTGTCGGCGGGTTTACCATGCTGCCGGAAAAATCTCAGCTCTCTTCGCTTAAAAAACGTATGCAGGCGGCAGTCCCCGATCTGACAGCTACTGTTGAACTCTTTCAGACGTTTACACTGCCTGATTTTGAAAGAGAGACTGAATTTGTGTCGTTAAAAGGCGATGAGAGGTATCCTTTTATCGGGGGTGGTCTGATTTCAACAGACCAAGTGGAAATGGAGGAACACGACTACCTGAAAATGACCAACGAGTTTGTGGTTGACCATTCAACATCAAAATGGAGCCGCCTTTCCAGGCAATCTTTTGCCGTTGGCGCCTTGGCGCGTCTTAATAATAATTTTTCCTTTCTTCATCCAGAGGCAAGGGAGGTTGCCGAGGGTTTTTCTCTGGCCCCGGTAAACAATAATCCTTTTATGAACAATATTGCGCAACTGGTGGAATGTGTTCATGTGGTCATGGATAGTATTTCACTGATTGATAATCTTTTAGACAGGGAGTGGACCGAGGTAAGGCAGCCGGTTTGTCCTCGGGCAGGCCTGGGAGTCGGGGCATTGGAGGTGCCTCGCGGGATTCTTTATCATGCCTATGAGTTTGACAATGCGGGCAGAATCATAAAAGCGGACTGTGTCATCCCCACCAGCCAGAATAACGCAAACATTCATTATGATATCTTTGAACTGGCTCAACAGTCAGCGTCCAGGGGTAAATCGGATGGAGAGATTCAACATCTGGCCGAAATGCTGGTGCGAGCATATGATCCTTGTATTTCCTGCTCAGTTCATTAACTTACCATGAAATAGCTGATAGAAGAGGAGTCTGTTATGAGTACCAGGTTTTTTAATAGTAAGGAAATGGACTTTGTTGATCATCCTAAGTTTGAAAATGTGAAGATAGCGGTTCTTGTCACGAGCAAGGAGACGAATAGTGTAAGCATCTGCATGTTGGATATTGCACCGGATACGGAGATTCCGGTTCATACGCACGATCCGCAGGTTGATTCCATTTTTATCGTTTCAGGTGAGGGCGAGGCCTTTGTCAACGGCGGTTGGAGGAAAATTGAAGACGGAGACCACATTTTTGTGCCTGCCACTGAAGAACACGGGATCAGAAACACAGGTCACGAAACCCTGAGACTTTTTGTGCATCACAGTCCTCCGCTGCTTTAAAAGCGCGATAGGTTACATTATTTTTTCTGACAAACGTACAACTCATTTTTGCGTGAACCGGATAATTCGAGTGGTTATGAAAATGAAAAAATTGCTGTTTATACTGTTTATATGTTTATCAACACACCAGTTGCAGGCAGGTGAAACGGTCATTGCCCAGGGTATGAGTTTTTTTGAGCCCGGCAGGGAGGCCATTGCCCGGGAAAAGGCCCTTGACGAGGCAAAGCGTGAAGCTATTGAAAAGGCTGTCGGCGTTGCTGTCGAGTCAAGAACCGTGGTTGAGAATTTTCGGTTGAGCCGGGATCAGGTGCTTACCCATTCCTCGGGTTACCTGAAGAAGTTGGAGATTCTTGAGGAAAACAAGACCGATCTCGGCGCCTATATGGTAAAGATCCGGGCGGAGGTAGAGATATCCGCACTGGTAGAAGACCTTGACCGTTTCAAGAAGATTCTGGGATGGCAGAAGAATCCCAGGGTCCGGGTCATTGTTGAGCCTGGAATTGATTATAAACATAGATCAGCAGCGGTGAAATCGGCAAATCGTCTTGCCGGGAAACTCAAACTCGACGGATTCAGGGTCTTTATGGGAGAGGAAAAAGGTGATTCCGGGATGGGACTTCTGGTGGGAATCGGACTTGAACTCTCAACAAGCGAATCAGATTATCAGGGGTTGCAATTGAGCCTTAATGAAATCAGCCTGACCGCAAATATTTATAGGTCCGGAGATAAGGAGGTCCTGGCAACGGCAACCGCTGTCCAGTCAGTGCCAGGCTCAAACAGGCTGAAGGCCCTGGACAAGGGCGGGGCCGAATGCGTGGACGCTGTCTGGGCCGACATGCGCAGTCAGCTTACCAGGATCTGGGAAGAGGAGTTCTATTCTCAGAGGGAGATCGACCTTGTTGTAAAGAACGTTTCTTCACATGCCGGAGCCCTGGAAATCGCGGACACCTTTAAGTCGGATGTGAGCGGTGTGGCCGGCGCGGAATTGATTCGTTTCAGTAATAATTCCGCTGCATACGGCCTGATTTACAAAGGCTGGCCCGAGCACCTGGTTAATGAACTTCAGATGTCATACTTTAAAAATCGTTATTTTGACGCGGTTTTGGAGGAGATTTCGGGAAACAGAATCACAATCAGGATAAAGAAATAGGTGAACGGTTACATAAAAGCAAATGTCGAAGGCCATCAGAGATAGCTGACATATTTTACTCGGATGTATACAATAACTACGGAGGATGTTATGAGAAACAGGCCATTTTATTACGCTGGGCTCTATGTGCTGCTGGTATTTTTTCTTTCTGCCTGCGGGACGGGTCAGAAGCAGTTTGATGTCGGCATGCAGTTGAGTCAGACCGGCAAATACAAGGAAGCCATAGCCTACATGGAGCAGGCGGTTGCAAATGAACCTCATAACAAGGAATACCAGAAGGGGCTTGCGGAAGAGAAGGAGAAGTGGATCAACAGTTTTGTGGAACAGGGCAAAAAAGAGCTGGATCCTGTGGACACACTTACAATGAGGGCCATCGGCCGTGCCAGGGCCAAATTGATCCTGGCCCGGGAAATAGATGCCGGCAACGCGGCTGTAACAGGGTTTGCCCGTGAACTTGAATCAAATGAAACAGATCTGGTTGCACGGGTCAAATCTCTGTATGATCAGGCAAAAGAGTATATTGAATCAGAGGAGTGGCTTAAGGCCTATTTCAGCCTGCAGCAGATTCAGACCTCTTTCCCGAATTACGAAGATTCATTCCAGTTGCTGACCCAGACGGCTGACAAGGGATCTCATGCCTTGTATGAAAAGGGCAAGGCCTTGTTTGATAAAGATGATTTCAATGGCGCCACTGAGTCCTTTACAAAGGCCCTTTCTCTCAAAAGTGATCATAAGCATGCACGGGAGCTTCTGTCTAGTGCCGGAGAGCGTGATAATAAAGGCTATTTTGTCAAGCAGGCGCGCAAGGCTGCCCAATTTCAGAAGTGGGACGATGCTGTAATAGCATATGAGCGTGCCCTTAAATACGATCCAAAGGATCGGAATCTTCCGCCTCTTATAGAGCAGGTCCGAGCAAAGGCGGCTGATTATTACGTCAGGACGTCCAATGATATGATGAATGGGGGGTGGCTGCTGAAGGCCTTTGAAAATTTCGATCTTGCCGTGAAATATGCAGGCACGCCGGAACCTTATCAAATGGGGCGGCTGCGCCAGGATCTTTGCTCCCGCGCCTCTTCTCTGGCCTCTGGGTTTAAAGACCAGGGAAAGAGCGGCAGCGCGTGGTTCTGGTACATAAAGATAAAGGGGATCAGTCCCCAATTTCCGGGCATCTTTCACCTGACACAGACCATGGAGGACCGGATCGGTCAGCAGGTGAAAAAGTCCATCGCGGTATTTGACTTCAGCAGTCCTTCAGACAATGTAGATGCCGGCATAATCGTTGCCAATAACCTGATCACCTATCTGTTCAAGAATGCGAGCGGGGATGTCAAGATTCTTGAACGGGAAAATTTGAAATCGATCCTGGAAGAGATGAAATTGGGGCAGATCGGCGTTGTGTCCGCCAATTCAGCCAAAGAAATGGGACGTGTTTACGGCATTGACGTGGCAATAATGGGCAGTGTCCTCCTGTTCAAGGTTGATTCGACATCGTCACAGGGGACAAAGACCGTGCGCTATGAGATCGGCACAAAGATTGAAGACAATCTTGAATATCTTAACTGGAGAGCCAGACATCCGAACGCTTCCTCGGAATTGCTTGCCAAGGCCCCGCCCGCCAAGGTCCGGGTGCCTGAATACGCGGAAAAGGACTATGCCGTGTCAAGCCATAAAAAGATCGGGTTTATGCAGCTCTCTTTCCGGATCGTGGATGTGGCCACGGGTGAGAATATCCAGGTCAAGACCATTGAAAGAAAAATTGCGGTTGAGGATGAGGCCAGCGCCGGACTCGCAGAGGCAAAGGTAGTGTATGATCCATTGGAGATCGCCACTGACACTGACCTCCTGCAACAGATGACGAACGAGGTGGTCGCGGAGCTGGGACGCGAGGCCTTAAGGCCGCTTCAGAATCTTGAGCAGATTTATTTTCAGGAGGGTGACAACTATCTGCGGCGGCGCGATATCCTGCCGGCGGCAGAGAGCTTTGTCGAGGCCCTGTTCGATGAAAAGCTGAAGCGGATTCAGGGTTCGCCCATTACCCGAAAGGCAATGGAGAACCTGAACAATATTTTTCGCGATTATCGGGTTAATTAGGTGAAAGGTGAAAGGTTGAAGGCTGAAGGTTGAAAAGGGCCGTTTCCGGATAGAGATTTAACCTGGAGGGGATGATTTATGACGCGCACACGCCATGTTCTTCTGCTCGCTGTTGCATTTTTTTTAATATTCTGGGCTGTTGTTGAGTCCCGGGCGAATAGAGATGTGTTGGCGATCTTTAATTTCCGGCCGGTAAACATGGAAGCCATGGGATATAACGGTGAGATTCTGTTTGCCTTGATTTCCACGCTGGAGGAGAAGAAAGCTGTTGAAATTATGCCTCGGAGGGAGATGGAGGAGATCCTGTTTCAAGAGGGACTGATCCAGGGAGACAATTCCGAGGCCGTGCTCCAGGCAGGCAAAGTCCTGGGTGTGCGGTTCATACTTTTCGGCAATGTTTCCAAACAGGGCAGCGCAATCCGGTCTCAGCTCAGCCTCATGGATGTTCCGGAAAAGCGGGTGATAAAGAAGTGGTCCCACTCGTTTTCAGGAAGGGATAGCATTTTAGCCAAGGCCCCGCAGATCGCGGACGAACTGATTGCTGCCGTGAACGCGTGGGGACAGGATCGGAGTCCCTCCGGCCATGTCTCTGAAATGATGCAAGAGGGGCCGCAGGTCAATATTGAAAATTTAAGGGGCAGGAGCAGCGGCAGCCAGGTTATTTTGACATGGAAATTTGATCCTGCCCAGCCGATTACAGGGTTTCAGGTATACCGTTCGGACAGGCGTCAGGGACCCTACCAGTTTGTCGGCAAGACAAACAAGAATGAATATCTGGATTCCAGGGCCGTTACAGGTCGAGTTTACTATTACCGGGTCGGCATTCTTGACGTGACCGGTCGGGAAGTAAAGAGCAACGAAACCGTGAGCGTTGAACATACCGGCGAGAAAATGCCTCATCCGCCGTTACCAATGGAAGGAGAGGGGTTTGTGCGCCGAACGGCCATCAAGTTCATTCCATCCCTGCAGAACCAACAGGAAAATATCAGAATATCACAATACAGGATCTACCGCAGGAAAGATGCTGACAAAGAATGGGAACACATTACCTCTGTAAAACCGGAACAGAAGTCTTCTTATGATCTTTTTTTTAAGGTGGAAGATATGAAAGGTCTTGAAGACGGGCAGACCTACATGTATGCCGTCTCCAGCCTGGACAAAAAGAAAAAGGAGAGCGAGTTGTCGGATGCAATTTCCGTGACCACTCTCCCCTGTCCAGTCTTGACCCTTGAAAAGGATGATATGCTACGTAAGATCGTGTTCTCCTGGAAGCCTTTTGAAAAAGTCGATGGTTACAGGCTCTACAGAAAGATCGGAGGATCCGACTGGAAGGAGGTCGCCAGGATAAGCAGCTGGCAAAAGCCTATTCATGAGGACAAGAAAGGCCTTTCCGACGGGGGCGATTATCTCTATTATCTTACAGCTTATGACTCCAAGGGAGAGACCGGCCCCTCAAATGAGATAGGCGCAAAGACCAAGGATTTGCCCCGATTTCCGGAAGGGGTGCGGGCACAGGGAGGTCTTGTCAAATCAGTCAGGATTTCGTGGACTCCGCTTAAGGATTCCGACGTTGGCGGATATGGGATTTATCGGGGCACTGATACGGCAAGACTTGAGCGGATTGCCAAGGTGAGAGGATATAAGTCCGCTACCTATATGGATAAAGGGACCGGCTTTACGCGTCTGGAAGATGGGCAGACCTATTTTTACGCTGTTGAGAGTTATAATCTGCATGGCGCGGAAGGCCCGCTTTCTACTACGCTCAAGGCGACAACCAAGCCCAGGCCCGTGGCTATTAACGGCTTTGCGGCAGCAGCGGCTTTCGACCATATCCTTGTTACATGGGATAAAAATTCAGAGCTGGACATCAAGGCAAATCTTCTATACCGGAGCCGTAATCAGGGAAGATGGTCAAAAATCAAGGCATTGGCCATTGGCGAGACCCGATTCGCGGACAATGATCTGAAACCGGAAACCACCTATCAATACCGAATAATCGCTGAAGACGTAGATGGTCTTAAGAGTGATCCCGTGGACAGCAACGTGGTTTTGAGCCCGATTCGCAAGGTTGAGAAATGATGAATGACGAGTGACTGATAAAGTGGTTCTAGATATTTTCCGGCATCAAGCCGAATATTTACGATAAGTTACCCAAATATTTATTATTAATGGAGCGTTGGATATGAAAAGGCGAATGTTTTACACTCTCTTAGCGGTGTTTGTATTCCTGGCAGCGGCCGGCCCGCTGTGTGCTGCTGGAAACGCTGTTTCCTGTAAAAATGGCGAACAGGAGAGGTTCAGTCTGTTCAATGCGGAATACAATTCCGCATTTATTCAGACGAGCCAGACAACCAAGTTTATGGAAAAGCGTCTCTTTAAGATTGATCAAAAAACCGGCGATACCTGGATGCTGATAGATGTGTTTAGAGACGGCAAGGATAGCAAATACTGGAAAAAGATTGAAAATGAGCAAGTCGGTGGAATGGAGTAGCAAAATGGTGGCCACAGCCCACCCTACAATTCTTCATTATTCACCCCCCTTGCAATGGAATCAATAAAAAAACAGATCGTACTCTCTTCCGTCATACGTTTCCTGATATATTTTTTTCACTGGATGGTCCTGGCCCATCTGCCCCTGCTTTTAAAAAATTATGGTTTTACGGATGTTCGGATCGGAGTGATCATAGGTCTTTTGGCCCTTTCGTCAATGGCGCTGATGCTTCCAATGGGCGCCTTCTCGGACATTTTTTCCCCAAAGCGTACTATTCTTGTGGGTGCGGTATTGTTCGGCGTCTATTTTGCCGCCTTGAGGAGCGTGCGCTCCTTTGAATATATGATCCCGGTCGCCTTGATCGGCGGAGTCGGCATAGCAGCCCTTATCGTTGTCTCGGAATCTCTCTACCTCAAGCAGTTTGGCCGTGAAAAACGGGGGGTCAGGGTGGCGGTTTATCAGCTCAGCACCTATCTCGGTTTCGGCCTTGGGCCGCTCAGCGGCGCTCTGTTGCTGGAGTACGGCCCTGTCCGGCTCTTTGAGGCCGCCATCTTGGGGGCATTTATGATATTCTGTCTCGGGCTTTTTCTCAAAGATTATGGGGCGGTTTTCTTTTCATTCCGCAAATACGGGGAAGATATTTTCCGGTTCAAGCCGCTGCTTTTGATTGCGTGCATTTTTATGATCGGCACCCATTTCGGTGTGGAACAGAGCTCTTTTTCCCTTTTGATGAGGGAAAATTTGGGTTTTTCCCCAAAGATGATCGGATTTGTCTTTTCCGGAATCGGCCTCTGGATGGCAGCCATTGTCCTCTTTATCGGAAGGCTTCATGACAGACGCGAGTCGGTCTTCATATTTCTTCTCTGCGGAGTTGCGGTCTCCGGACTGTTCCAGTTTCTCACGGCCTGGGCCTTTGATTTTAAGAGCCTGCTTATAATTCGTCTGATGCACACGATGGGGGATGCAGTAGCACTTCTCGAGCTGAGCGTTCTTATTGCCATGTTTTTCCCTTCCGAGCGGCTGGGCGGAAATTCCGGTTTTCTCTATTTCATCAGGACCATGGCAACATTTATCGCCGCTGTAATGTGCGGCTGGATTAACCGGAACTGGGGTTATTCAGCCTCATTTTTCACAAGCGGCATTTTCATGATGATCTTTGTTACGGCAAGCGTTATCTATGTCCGGACAAGTTCTAAGCGGATGCAGACGGTCGGCTGGAGGTAAGGAAAGTGGAGGGTGAAACCAGATAATCAACCTGCAATCGATTCTTTAAAAACCGATTTCAGGTTCGGAAAGAAATAACTTGGATAATTCCGGTTTTGAATGTCCGCCATATTCTATTTACAGATGTTTTCTTTATGCTTTATATTGATTTTCTTTGGCGTTTTTTCCATCGTTAATAGCTGGAGAATGCAGTATTTGTCTAATTTGTCGAGGATTTTTTTTGGATCATGCTATCAAAAACAGCAAAACATGACTCCGTCATTAAAGGTTGTAAATTTTTTTGAGATTATCGATTACTTCTGCCAACGATGCATTGCGTATTCCCAGATTTTTCAAATCAGGCGGCTCGTCAGATATTTTTTCCAAAAATATTCGCATGCTATCTGCTATGGATTGAGGTAATGTAATATCTGTGTTCAGAGACAAAATTTGATAAAGCCTGAATACATCGTTTTTATGTTTTTTTATATTTTTACTATCGATAGTCTTGCCCGAACTTTTGAGCTTACATAAA
>DAOVYS010000061.1 GCA_030635485.1 Pseudomonadota bacterium
AATTGTAACCGTTCGCCAGGGGTACGAACTTACGGGAACCCCCGGCATGTAAGCGTTTACCAGTGCCCCATGCTTATGTGCGCCCGAAGGAAGTGCCCTTGGGGTACGTGATCAGGGCGAGTGACTATAGCCGTCCTATGTCGCTTGCCCTGAGCGCGTGCAGATGGGGTGCTGGTGAACGCTTACCATAAATCAGGATACCTCGGAGCCGGCGGGAACGGGATTGAACGGGAAACCGGCGTTAATTGGTCTTGGCGAAAAAGACGCCGTTTCTGAGTCCTGGAAGATTGGTAGCTGTCTGGCCGGCGTGGAAACTCGCATTATCCGGGTTTGCAGCCGATTTGTCGCTGTCGGTGCCTAAAAAGACAAAGGCATAATAGTCAAAAGTGCCGCCGGTGCTTGAGTCTGTCGCCTTGGCGCAGGCAATGGAGCCTGGAATTATGTTTGAGTCATCATAATTGTTCACATTAAAGATACTAGTCCCGTTAAAGGGGTTGCGAGGCAGTTTTGCAGGATCGAGGATTTCTTCAACGCTGACCTCAGGTGGAATATCCGTCCCGGCCGCAGATCCACCTATGGTACGGCCTGTCACGCCAATTGGGGTTCCGGTCGAATTCCAGTTGCTGTTAGTGTCATAGGCCACCCATGCGGAAGTCTCAGTCCCGACTGCCGTACTTTGACAGACAAGAGTATCCAGATAGTCCTTTCTTGAGGCATTACAGTTGTCATCCTGGGCCAGCATCATCTGTTCTATCCAGTTGGAGCCGAATGACCCAAGTTCGGTGCAGGTCTGTCTCACGAGGCTGTATTTGGCCTCAACAGTGGCTCGCTGACCACGCGGGACAATTACAGCCAGCATCAATCCCATAACAATCACAACCAACAGCAGTTCAATAAGGGTAAAACCTTTTTTGTTTTTAAGACCCTGCATATATATGTCCCTCCTCTGTATCGTGTCAGGTTGCCCACGTGACCGGTTACGGGCAATGCTATTTAGGCCATCTTGAATAATTGTCTTTTCGTCCGATCTCGGCGTCACAGCAAAAATGAAAAATGCTCACATATCACTAATATGCGAAGTTTATGCCCGAATGGGTGCTTTTTCATTTTTACTGTTTCTTGACCTTGAACGAAAATCCTAAATTATTCAAGATACCCTTTATATAGGCATAAAATGGCAAAATGCTAAATATTCAATAATATTGTACTATTAGGGGTAGCATATTGTAAAGAAAAAATTTTTTTTGTAAAAAGGGGGATTGCCGGTCTTGCCTGATAGATTTTTTTATGCATCCATGAAATTTCGTAAGGCGTTGAAAATAGGATTTTTTAAGGTCTGGGCTGCTTTATTTTTCTAGTAACAACTCTCAACTTCTCGGGATCCCACTCATATGTCATACCTATCGGATCCTGCGGGATATTTTTGATGAATCCTGCAGTAACCAGTTCGTCAAGTCTGTTTGGGGAACGGTTGTGTGTGATTCTGAAATTCCCGGATGCCTGTTGCAGTAAAATCAGGTTTTCAATCTGGTCGAGTTTTTTTCTGTAGATCTTTCGAGTAGTCTCGTCTTTGGTTGTTTTCATAATGTTTAAAAGCGCCCATTGGGCGGCTTGGTATTCTCCGCCTCTTTGGGCTGCCGTTAAGAGAAGGGCCAAAAATCTGCCGGGTGCGCCGGGTTTTTGGGCGGCCTCAAGCAGAAACTTGGCTGCTGTTTCATAATCCTCGAGATATGCATAATGGTCATAGCCTAGCCAGAACAACAGTTCCCATCGTTCCGGGAGATTTTTGATTCCTTTTTCCAATATCGGCTTTGCCAGTTCAGCGTCATCAAAGGAGTGAATAAGCCCCATTCCTGAAAACAGGTAGGCTGTGAAATATTTGGGGTCAAGATCCGTAACAAGATCCATGGTCTTAAAACTCCATTTGCTGTCAAAACCGAATTCCATGGGTTTCCACATCAGGCTGCCGGAATGGATAATTACGCCCGCAAATAGACAATCCGCGGCAAATCCTCTGTGGTCAAGGCACAGGAGATCCATAAGTCCGGAGTCCGGAACAATCCTGACCGAGTCCCTCAACACGGCCGGGTAGATCCTGCTTCCCGCAAAGTTGATAGATACGGCAGCCAGATAGAAGATAATCGCAAGGAGGATTGTTTTGTTCATTTTTTGGGTTGCAGGTTCAAGGGTTCAAATGTCTCTCCTGTTAAAAATTGCTGCACTCAATGAGAGTACTGCCGCGAGATAGAAGAACCAGTAGCACGTGGCAATCACTGCCTGACCGATTACCACCGGCTCGGCGTGGACAATGGCAAGGCGGAAGTCGAACATGTCGAAATTCGGGAAAAGGTAGGAGACCAGTTTTACAAGCATGAGGTGATATCTATTTCCAAGGACGCCGAGTCCGACAAAACTCTGAATCGCCTCTGTAAGGGAATGTCCGACCACAAAGACCGCGATGAGCATCAGGGAATTCAAGGTAAAGCCTGTTCCTGCCGAGAAAAACAGAAATCCGATTCCAATAAGCAGCGTGAATTCAAGGATTGCCCAATATACAGCCCAAAATAGTTCAAACGCGATTGTGTGACCGAAAATCCAGGTCAGGGAAAAGATGCAGGTGCCGGCAAAAAGACTAAAAATTGCAATAAGATACGATGCACCCAAAAAACGGCCTAAGAGGTACGTGTGCCTTGGAACCCGGTTTAAAAACAGATATAGTTCGTTTCTCTCCTTTTCCCGGTAAAGGGAAAATATGGAGGACAGGATGGTCACCATCAGGCAGACCAGGGATATTCCCAGCATCCCGCTGTTTTCGATGAACCGCGCAACAGTGCCCAGGGAAAGGGTGCTGATATAGACGGACAAGAGAAGAAACAGCCCCAGGAAGAGCAGGAGAGCTGAAAAGATCCTGTCGCGTATACTTTCTATTAATGCGATTTTGCTGATGGTCAGGATGTGGCGCACATGACCTCCTTTCTGAAACTTTCGTCCAGATTTCTTGCGCCCCATTTTTTCATAAAGTCGGTAACAGATCCTATGAATTTCAGTCTTCCTTCAACCAGTATGCCGATCCTGTCGCATATCCTCTCCACCTCCGACAGGTTGTGGGAACAGAAGAAAATGGTCCTGCCGTTGTTTTTCATTTCAAGGAGGAGATCCATGACCTCGTTTCTGCCTATGGGGTCAAGGCCGGATGTCGGTTCATCCATCACGAGAAAATCCGGATCTCCCGCAAATGCCTGGGCCAGACCAAGCCTCTGGCCCATTCCTCTGGAGAGGTCGGATATGCGGCGGCTTCCGAATCGATCCATGCCGACCGAGGAAAGGAGTGAGTCGATTATGTCGCTCTCTTTTTTGCCTCCTGCCAGCCGGTTTTGAATCGTGACGTATTCCCGGACCGTCAGATTGGGATTGGGCCGGAAGTTTTCAGGCAGATAACCGAATTTTTTTCTGGTATCCGTCATAAGAAGATTCCGATCCTGAAAGACAATTTCCCCGCCACTAGGAGCCATGAAACCCATGATCAGCTTGACAGCCGTTGTCTTGCCGGCTCCGTTCGGCCCGAGAAGGCCAACGATCTCACCTCTTTTTATTTTAATGGAGAGTCTGTTTAAGGCTTTTATCTCATTGCCCCTGGTTTTGTAGATCTTACTGAGACTGTTTATCTTTAGAATCGGAGAATCGATTTTCATGGTTAAGGATGTTTCGCGTGGTGAACTGTTACAAAGAGGAAAGGGGAGGTGGTTAGTCACGGCATTAGTCTGATGACAAAGATCCCGTTTCTTAACTGCGCCAGGGACATGGAACTCACGCTTCCCATTCCGGCATGGAAATCCTGGTTGTTTGCCGAGTCCGTCCCTGTGTAGACAAAATAATATTCATCATGGGTGCCGTTCGTATCACGGGCAAGATATAGCAGACCCGGGGTCACGGATCCGGAGCCGTCATTTGATAACGACATATAACCTGTTCCGTTGAACGGATTCCGAGGTTGTTTGTCGTTCGGCATGATGTCTGCAACCGAATAATTGACAGCCTGACCGGATGGGTTACGGCATTCTGATGTCCCAATTAAGGTCTTGGGTGTTCCGGACCAGTTGTTGTTTGAACCGTCGCCCGTGTATCCGGTTAGAGTTTCCATATAATCGTTTAATGTGCAGCTGTCCGCCACATCTTGCGACTCCTGGTTCCGCTCCGCCCATTCCACCCCCCATTTCCCGATTTCCAAGGCAGCCTGGCGGACAAGGCTGTACCTTGCGTCCGTCTTTGCGCGTTGGGCTCTGGGAATGATTGCCATGGCAAGTATGCCCATGATCGCAATAACGAGTAGAATCTCAATAAGTGAAAATCCGTCCTGTTTGTTATTAGACTGATGAGTATTCCAGAGAGACAACATTAGTTACCCTCCACCATGAGCGGACATCTGGGATACCAGATCATACAGGGGCAGCAGGATTCCCATGATCAGCGCCAGAACAATCGCGGCAATAAAAAATACCAGAATGGGGCCGAGCATGGTAAGGGCTACTCCAATGCGGTGTGAAAGCTCGTCGTTATAGTGGTCGGCAACAAGTTCCATCTGCCCGGGCAGATTCCCTGATTCCTCTCCCACAGCCACCATGCGGACAACCATGTTGGGGATGATGCGGCTGCGCTTGAATGCGTCGGACAACTGCGAACCTTCGGTTATCTCCTGCCTGCAGGCAATCAGTTTTTTGCGCAACATCAGGTTGTTTACCGACTGTATGCCGAGATCCATCCCCCGCAGGATGTCTATTCCGGCATTAAGAAGCATTGCCATGTATCTCATAAAAAATGTCAGTCTGAGATGTAGAAACAGGCTTCTGATTCCAGGCAGTTTCATCTCGCACCAGTCAAAGTAATATCTGGTTTGTCTGTTTTTTCGGGCTAGATATATCAGTGCGAAAAGAGTGACAAGAGATAAGAGGTAAAGGGGCCATTGATAGAGAAGCGATTCGGATATGGCCATTATGACCTTTGTTACGACCGGAACAGGTACGTCGAATTCATTCATCATATCCAGCAGGGTCGGGAAAACAAGAAATAGGGCAACTATTGTTGCAATTACCATGGCCGCGAGCAGGAAACAGGGGTAGATCAGTGCATTCCGTGTCTCGCGGATCAGGTTATCCAACCGTTTGAGATGATGTGTCAGGTCAAAAAAGACTGTATCCAGCCGGCCTGTGTTCTCCCCGATTTCAATAACACTCGCATAGAGTGGTGGAAAGACTTTTTCCGCTCCGGCCATGGCTTTATGCAGGCTTTCACCCTCTTCTATTCTCTGGATTATTCCGGCCAGCACTTTTTTAAAATAACGGTTGCCGATGTCCTGGCGGATTTCATTGAGCGCTCTTATTACAGGAACGCCGGCCTGGATCATTACACCCATGTTGTTGCTGAACTCAACCAGCTCCCGTCGTTTCACGGCGCCAAGCTGTATCTTGTCCAGAAATCTCAGGAATCTGCGTGCGCGCGTCTCCCTGTATTCAATAATAAGAAGTCCGGCCTGTTTGAAATAAGCATCAAGCTCGGTCTCCGACTCGGCAAACCGGATTCCTCTTTGGATGGCGCCGTTAGGATCAGTGGCTTTGTATGCGTAATCAGGCATGATAGGGATGTGAAATTTTATTAACGGGTTTTGAACCCGTATCCGGATTAATTTCAACCCACCGATTTTAACCGGTGGTTGTTGAGTTACGGACGAAATTTCTTTAAAGAAATTTCTTTGACTATTTTGTAGTGTTTGTCGTTACCCGTTAGTAAAGGGACCCCGTAAGTTACTGCTGTTGCACCAATTAATGCATCGGCAATTTGCATGGAGTGGCTCAAATAATGCTGCTCAACATAGAACATTGCTTTACTTGAAATTTCTTCTGTTATGTAGATAATCTTGGTGTTCCAATTCCTTAAAGCCTTGCGGAGTGATGTTAATTCTTTTTTGTTTCTCATTCCCTGGACTAGTTCCATATAGGTAACGACTGATATAGAGAAATTTTTATACTTTTCTAATTCGTCTAAGGCGTTTGTGTTTCCTCGCATGTACCATATAATCACGTCGGTATCAATTAGCATCGAAACGACCTTTTCTTATTGTTTTAATGTAGTTTTCTACATCTTCTGTTTGGTCATTGTCTTTCCAGATACCAAATAAGTCGTTTGGTTGTGCAGATGCCTTTTCCTCTTCTTCTATAGGGACGAGCTTAGCGCAAGGTTTTCCTCGATATGTGATGATTACCTCTTCTCCTCTGTTTACGGTGTTTAATAATTCTTTAGAGTGGAAGCGAAGGTCTTTGGCTGTAGCTTGCATTTTGTCACCTCTCGATTTCGAGCAAAGTTTGTATTATAAAGTATAAACTCTGCGGTTGGGTAAGGCAAGAATTTTTGTAACTATTCAGCGTAATGCCGAAATATAGCTAGTGTCTGTCCGGAAATGGCCCTTTTGGGGTTTAGGGATCAGGGGTCAGGAAGTGAGCGGACCCCTCGCTGGGTTATATGAAGATGTGATCCTAAAATTTTCTCTGAGATTTACTGATTGTCAATATTGTTTTCAACCCGATTGCGGCCGTTGTTTTTTGCCATATAGAGGGCCTGGTCGGCCCGTTTTATGATATCAAGATAGTCCGAGTCTCCTTTGAGGAAGACCGATACGCCGAAGCTGGCGGTGAGGCGTAGCTGAAGGGAGGGATCGTTTTTATATTTAAAGACTTGGGATTCAATCATTTTACGCAGCCTTTCCGCCGTAATGAGGGAGTTTTTGCCTTCCGTTTCCGGCAGCAGGACAAGAAACTCTTCTCCTCCATAGCGATAGATAACGTCAACTTCGCGGAGGCATTTCCGCAGCGTCTGGGCAAAAGCCTTGAGCGCCTCGTCGCCTATCGTGTGTCCGTGGGTGTCGTTGATTTTTTTGAAGTGGTCGATGTCGATCATGACGATGCCGAACGTTCTTCCGTAGCGTTTGCACCGGGAAAGTTCGTCGGAAAGGTCCTCTTCCATAGCCAGTCGGTTCATGACCCCGGTTAAGGGGTCGCTCCTTATTTTGCGCTGTAATTTGCCGACTTGCAGTTCCTGGCTCTTAAGTCGGTCCTCCGCTTTTAGCAGTCGCTTTTTTATTTTGTCGTTGGCAATGCGCAGCTCGATAAGATTTTTTTCTACAAGTTTCCATACTGCCGGATCAAGCAATTTTTTAATATCTTCATGCCTGTCCTTTAATTGACCGCCGTGTCGGTCAATGCCCTCCTGGTATTGGCGGATGTCCCTGTTTAGATTAGTGATTATGGTGGAGACTCCCTCAACCATGATGGTGGCTGCTTGACCAGTGGGAACCGAGGACATTAGATGGGTGATCAATTTGTTTTCACCCATTTCCATGGCTACATTGTAAAAAATTTTTTCGTAATAGGGTGGAATAGCGGGTTTATTTTGGGAGATAAGGCACTTGAGCGCTTTCCTGGCTATCCCGGAAACTTTTTTCAGGTTCAGGAGATGTTGATACGCATCTTCATTGTTTATTGCTTGAGGTTCTTTGTCTTTTTCCATGGCGTGTTTTTTTGGGTAAGTGATTGGGTGATTGAATACGTTTTTCACGTCCGGCTTTTTACAATGGTATCAAGCCGGTGCCGGCTGTGCCAGAATTTCAGCCAGGTTATCCCTTGCAAAGGTGATTGACGGGTCAAGGGTAAGGGCCAGTTTGAAATACCCGGCAGCCTCTTTATCTTTTCCGATTCTCCGATAATTTATGCCGAGATTCGCGTAATCCATGGCTGAAGACGGATTTAATTCCACAGTCCGTTTGAAGTGGGTGATGGCCGTCTCATACTCTTCGAGTTTAAAATGGCAGACGCCCAGTAGATTGTGAATATCCGGCCTTTCATCATCCAGATCCGTCCCCTTAGCCAACACGTCAATGGCCTCATTATAATGTTCCATGTCCTTCAGGCAGCTCCCCATGTAGGAGTAGATATATGGGAGATCCTCTTCCTCGGGACCGCATTTTAAGGCCTGTTCAAAATGGTGAAGTGCCTCTTCGTGTCTGGAGAGGGCCAGCATGTTGCGCCCGAGGTAGAATTCTATAAAATAGGACTTGGGCAGCATTCCCGCCATTTTCAAGAGACGTCTGTTGGATTCCTCCGGGTCGGTGATCTGCTCGGCAACCAGTTTTGCGGCAAAGAGGCCTGCGTTGCTTATCCTGGAGCGTTCCCTGAAATGGGCTCCGGGCACGATAGCATAGATTGCAGGGACTTGAAGTTTCGGATGAGTCGTGTTGACGGCATAGACCTCCATGCCCAGTCCATTTAATGTGGTCAGACAGTTTTCTATCTCAACCTTAAGATTGTTGTCGCTGATGTCCGGCATATCGTCGAGATCTATGGTGACGCCTGGATCGGTGATATAATCAACCTCATCCATGCTGAGAGGTTTGGGAAGGCCGCTGGCAACATAATTGGCGCCCGTGTTGAAATCACCAGAAAGTTGGGCAACCTCGGTCATGGCCCTGATAAGAGCCTTTTCAGGGTCAGGGGCGGTGCCCGCGGTAAGGACGATTTCACTTGTCTCGGGGAAGGTGCTTCTGTCGATGGCCAGGGCGGTTACCGTTGGAATTCCCGTGTCATGCGTGAAGTCGCTTAAATAGAACTCAATGGAGTTGTCCTTGAATTTTTTGACCAGTTCCTTTGCGATTTCCCCTTTTACAGAACCAGGATCAATGAGCGGGACCCTGATTTTGTCGTGGCTGATCACGGCCGATACATGTCTTTCAACAATTTCACTGACCCCCTGTATTATGGCTTCCTCGTAACTGTTACCTGCCGAGGGGCCGTTGAACTCGTTGATGGCAAAGAACCAGTTGAACGGGATCAGTACCTCTTTGTTTTTTGTCAGGTTTGTGGCCCAGGTCCATTGAATCGGCACGTCTTCCAGCAGTTTTTTTAGTGAGGTTTCGTCCGTGGTCGTGTCGTGCACTGACTGAAGAATTGTCTCAAGCGGCATGAGAGGGTGACCGGCAGCCTCAAGCTCACTGTATGAACCTGTGATGAAATTGTCGGGATTGTTCTTAAAACTGAAGAAACTAAATCGTTCGGCAAGTTCCATGCAGGCGCTCGCCTTTGACTGGTCAGGGGTGCTGCCTTTGCCCATCTGTTTTTTTTCGCCGATGATTTCAAAGGCGTCTTTCCCGCACACACTGAAGTATACCGGGATATCCAGGCGGCCGTTGTCGATTCGGCTCACACCTTGAAGGATGTCCAGATCGATTTCGGCCAGACGTTTTTGAAATCGTTCAACCGTCTCAGCCGGAGTGCAGACCTTGTCCTGATCCAGGGTGTAGGTCTTGAAACTGTCGGTTGGCCGGATCGGTTTTTTTTCCATATTGGATCTCCTGTTGGGCATCTTTGCAATTGTCTATCATGGAATCGTGGAATAGAAGTACGGTTACTTGGATTTTATTTCGTAAGGCTCAGAGGAAAAAGATTATTTACCAGTTTTGATTTGGCACGGCAACCCTTACAATCCCTTAGCGCAGATAAGGGTTGAAATATCCGAATTTCAGATATGGAAACCGGTTCTTGAGCTGATTAAGCCAGTTACGTATTCCAAGAGGCTCTTTTTTTGAGATGGGTTTCATTTCATCAAAATACCAGTCCGGGTCTATGTTCAGGTTTCTTAATTGGATAAGGTCCGGCCTGTATTGGTCTATTAATCCTGCAAAGGCCTCGGCTTCATCCGGGTCGTCCGTAAACCCGGGCATGATGAAATAATTTAAAGAGACAAATTTGTTGTGCCTTTTCATAACTGAGATGGATTCCAGTACATCGCTGAATTCAAATCCGCGTGGCCGGTGATATTGTCTGTAAAATTGTTTCCTGGCACTGTTCATGCTCACACGGATGCTGTCAAGCCCGGCCCTTGCCAGCCTCTCCACCGCCTCGGGCAGGCTTGCGTTGGTATTAAGGTTAATGGTGCCTTTGTCGGTTTTTTTTCTGATCAGGCGGATAGCCTTTTCGATTGATTCAGCCTGAAGCAATGGTTCGCCTTCACAGCCTTGCCCAAAACTCACCACCGGATCAGGCGCGTTTAAAAGGTGGGGCACGGCTATTTCGGCTATTTCGGAAACGTTTGGCTTGAATTTAATCCGGTCCTGGGTGGAAGGGCAGCAGCCTGAGGCCTGAAGGGAGATGCAACCGATACAATCGGCATTGCACGTCGGCGAAGTGGGCAGCGGGGCCTCCCATCTTCCCAGAAAATAGTTTCTTGCAGCTGGGCAACCGTATGTGAGACAGCATTTCCCAAGGTGCTGGATGAGCCGGTTATCCTTGTGGCGGTTCAACATTTTCAACGTTTTTTTTCTTATTTTGTTCAGGTGGAAGCCTGAAGAGTCCTGACGGATGTTCGGATCACTTCTGAATCCGCAGGCCCAGAATTTTCCATCGTGCCATCCGACCGCGGTGTAGGCGAATAGAGGCAGGTGAGCTGTTCCGGGATCTTTTTTTTCAAACGCTGTGGTATGAACGGCCGTATGGGCCGGAGCCATGAACGCGGCGACCGCCTGTATGCCTTCTTCCGGATCATCAGGGTTTTCCGCCAGCATGACAGGTTCCCCGGATGCCGGATCAATACCTATTGGGTTTCTGTCAGGCAGCACAAAGAGATCACTGCCCGGGGGCAGTGGGATCAGGTCATAAATCGCCGGCTTTAAATATCGGCGTCCGCTTTGGCCTGCCATCAGGAGTTCCGGGAAATCTTTTATCTCTCCTCGGCTGTTGGCAAAGACCAGGCAGGGAGTACTATCTGGATGTTCGGGTTGCACTTTAAGCCTCCGGTGTGAGATTGAAGCGGAATGATATCTTGTTTGACAAGATATGATAACACGGCTATTCTCATACCAGACCATTCAATGGATTTCCAGATTTTTATGTGGATAACCAGACTGGCCGCGTCGTAAAATTTTAACCGTTCACCAGAGGTCACGGCATGATACGGATTGTCTCAACTAGGATTGTCGTTTTCGCGTTCTCATGCCTTTTAATAATATTATGTCATGGCTGTATTGCATCCAGTTCCCATAGTTCTTCATCGAATTTGCGGGATTGGTCCGCAAAGCCTGTTCATGAAAATTATAAGCCGGCCAAGTATGTTCCAGGATCAGCGGGACAAGGCGGGAAAGCGGAATCGGAAACAGCCGCTGAATCTGAAATTGTTGCAAAGGCGCCTGCGCATCCTCCGCTGCCAGAGTCGCTTTCCGTCTTGTTTCGTCCTGTTCCCCCGAATCAGACGATAGCGTTTGTGGATTTTACAGACACTAGTGGAACCCGGACAAAACTTGCCGACAAGGTATATCAGCGCATTGAACCGATCGTGATTTCTTCGGGAATCAAGAGAGGACACAAATTTATTGAACGCCGTGACTTAAAGCTTATC
>DAOVYS010000039.1 GCA_030635485.1 Pseudomonadota bacterium
ATACTTGAGGGCTTTATCATTGAGATATCAGGAATAAATGCAACCAGGCCATGGTTTGAGAAGGGTGGATTTAACCGTATCACGTTTTCATAATTAGTGTCCGTCTAAAAATGAAAAATAGTGTTGGGTTTCGCCTTGATTGATGATTTTTTCTCTACCTGTGCAAAAATGTAGGTTGGGTTGAGGAACGAAACCCAACAATACAAGGCCGGCTCAACCACAACCTACGCATCTTATACAATCAAGCCAAACGCGTAATGCACCCACAGCTAATCGCTAAAGGCTAATAGCTCCATCCAGAAATCTTGTAGTTATGGATGGATACCAGGTAACCGCTCAAGAAAATACCCTTCTGCTTTTTCAGTACAAAACATTTTTTTATTGACAACCGCTACTTCTTTCCTTCATTATCATAGTAGTAATATAACAACTGTGACAATTTACTATTTTTTTGGCTCTGGAAAATTATCGGGAAAAAATTAAAGGTATGGGAGGAGAACTCTGATGGCTAAGACCAGCTCAAAGGCATCCGAAAAAAAGGGAAAAGGCACCAAGACACCGGCCACTCAATTCAGACTTCAGGTCCCTGACGCCAAGGCAGTGTACCTGGTCGGGGATTTTAACGAGTGGAACGAAACGGAATACAGGGTCCGCAGATACAAAGGCGGCGTGTTCATCAAAAAACTCGAACTTAAACCCGGCCGATACGAATACAAATTCGTAGTTGACGGCGTATGGACAAGTGACCCGGCAAATCCCATGGCTCAGTCCAATGATTTCGGTTCTGAAAATTCCGTAATCGTGGTCAGCTAGTATACGTCCAGAAATGATATTTCCGGACGTAAGCCGTTAGCTGTCAGCCCTTAGCTTTTAGCTAAAAGCATAATTGAATTAATCAGTTAAGCTAATTGCTAAAGGCTAATAGCTCCATGTTGTGTGAAGCCCGGTTCATCCAGTAACAAAACAAAAAAAACCGGTAATCAGCCATGCCTGATTACCGGTTTTTTTTGTTGCCCGATTTATTTTACTCCGAGGCTATTCAACCACCTTGATCTTAAGAAGTTTGTCGCCTAAATTAACCGCCTTGCCCAATTCAACAAAGATCTTGCCGACCTTTCCAACGACCTCGCTGTTAACAGGTGTCTGCATCTTCATAGCCTCAAGAATTACAAGCCGATCACCTACCGCGACCTCCTGCCCTTCTTCCACAACAATATCACACACATTGCCGGCAAAAGGCGCTCTCATATCGCCGACAATGGCAAATTCAGCAACCTCTTCCTTACTCAGTTGGGAGGCGCCCGCTACTGCCCCTTCAGGAATCTCAGGCTCGAACAGGTAAACCCTCTGATGATGATCCACGGTCATGTAGACGCTGGTTTCACCCTTTTCATTTGTTTGTGTAGGCCCAATCTCAATGACATGCTCCTTACCGTTACAATCCGTGAATTCGAGGGTCTCTCCCACCTTGTATCCGCCTCGCCTCAAGAAGATACTTGGAGGCAGGACATAGGTTTGGCCAAATTTTTCCTCAAATTTAAAAAACTCAACCGCATCATTAGGATGCTGGAAATAGGTGACAAGCTGCTGTTCCGTTGGGGCATGGCCAAGCCGCTTGGTGAGGTCCGCCCTTTCCTTTTCAACATCAATATCCTCGATATCCTCCACGCCGCCTTCCTCTTCCAGAATTTTCTTCCAGTCAGAGCCAAAGACCTTTTCATATATCCAATCCGCAGGCCGATTAAATGGAAACTCCCCATATCTGCCCAATAAAACATTCTTAAGGTCTCCGGACGGATTGGCGTAACGTTCCCCTTCCAGGATGTGGCTGACAGCCGTGGTCCACAGAATCTGGGACCCGGGCGTTACACTCCAGAAATTTCCCAGCTCAATCTGGACCTTTGGCAGTTCATCATGAAGGATTGTGGATATCTTGTCAAGAAAGTCCCCCTTGACCGCTTGTTCGAAACTGCTTCCCATTGCGCCGCCTGGAAGTTTATGAATCTGGACGGTAGGGGCGAACCCCTTGAACTGAGATTCAAAATAGTCGTAATGATCGCGCTCGGGTCTTAAGACATCGGCAGTCTCAATCACAGCCTTTTCATCCACTCCTACGGGCTCGATTCCATGGTCCCTCAAAGTATGAATCACTGTCAATATAGGCGGAGGCCCATAGTAACCTGTGAATGAATGATCTCCCGCATCTACAATGGTTGCGCCGTTCAAGACAGCGGACGTGATCCTGCCGATGTCATTGCTGTCCGTATTGTGACCATGATAGTGAATGACCAGATCAGGATATTTCTCCTTTATGGCCGCTACCAGTTCGCCGATCCGTTTGGGGGTTCCCAGACCTCCGTGATTCTTGATGCAAAGTATAATCTCATCCCCTGTCACATCCAGGATCTCGCCGACCTTTTTAACATAATACTCATCAGTATGTTCAGGCCCTGTGGAAAAACAGATGCTGGGCTCCAGTATCCTGCCCGCAGCCTGAACCTCTTCAAACACGGCCTGCATATTGGGTATGTGATTCATGAAATCAAACACACGCCAGACATCCACATATTTTGCGAACTCACGCACGGTCATACGTATAACATTCTGCGGATAGGGCCGATAACCAAACAAATTAACGCCCCTGCACAAGGTCTGAAACAGTGTGTTGGGCATCTTTTCCCGCAACAGTTCGAGTTTCAGAAAAGGGTCAACCTGTTTTCGAAGTATATCCACGTGGACCGAAGCACCGCCGGTAATCTCAAGCGAAAAATATCCCGCCTTTTCTCTAGGTTTGGCTGCCAACATATCCGTATGAAAGAGAATTCTGTTCTTAAAATCAGACTGGGACAGATCACGGGCCGTATTGGTAATAAAATAACCGTCTGCGCCCCGTAGGGTTTTCAGCACTTCGGCTACACTCATGTCTTGACGAATTATGTTCATATCACACCTGCAACAGGGAGGGACATTCATCGATGCCTGACAAATAACGCCCGTCTTGGGGAATGCCCGGTTAATTAATTTAGAAAATGACTAATGTGACGAATGGCTGGGAACTAGTGACTCATCATTATTCATTAGTCATTTCAAACAAGTCATTTCAAACAGCATACAGGTTCATCTGCCTGTAATGTATCTCGGCGATCAGTCTGGCCAGCTTGCTGACCTCTGACTTATCCTCGGTGTATTCCATAAGGTGAGAGTGGGTCTCCATAAATGAAGTATCAAACTCGCCACTCTGAAAATCCGGCTCGTCGATCAGCCTGAGATAAAACGGAATAGTGGTTTTAGGGCCTGCAATGACGAAATTTTTGAGGCATCTTCTCAGCCTGTCCACTGTCTCGTTCCATGAATAACCCTGAACCGTGAGCTTAACAAGCAGGGAATCATAGACCTGAGGAATCGTATATCCCTGATAGACAAAACCGTCCAGCCTCACTCCATATCCGCCGGGCGAACGATAAAACGAGACCGTCTTGCCTCCCTCGGGCATAAAATTGTTTTGAGGGTCCTCCGCATTTATCCTCATCTCGATTGCGTGCCCCCTTAGCTTTACATCTTCCTGAGTAAAGGAGAGATTCCTCCCAAGAGCAAGCTTTATCTGAGTGCGCACAATATCAATGCCCGTGATCATCTCGGTCACTGTATGTTCCACCTGCACCCTGGTGTTGACCTCCATGAAAAAGAAGTTCAAGTCCTTATCAACAAGAAATTCCACGGTGCCGGCGTTTCTGTATTCAGACGCCTTGGCGACTGTTACCGCAGTCTCGCAGATCTTGTCCAGCACCCCCTGTGCCTTGATCATTGACGGCGCAATTTCAACCAGTTTCTGTTTTCGCCGCTGAATTGAGCAGTCCCGTGTGCCAAGATGCACAACATTGCCATCCTTGTCCGCAATAATCTGCACTTCTACATGCTTTGCATTAATTACGACCTTTTCGATGTAGATATTGTCATCGTTAAACGCGGACAGGGCTTCGGCCCGTGCAATCGAAATCTCTTCCCTAAGCTGTCCCTCGTTTCCAATCTCACGAATCCCCCGACCCCCGCCGCCGCCGGTGGCCTTCAGCATGATAGGGTAGCCGTATTCATTGCCAAACGCAATGGCCTGGGCCTCACCTTCATCTCCGGCTAACAGGTTCTCAGTGCCGGGAACCATCGGGATGCCCGCATCGCTCATGATCTTCCTGGCAACAACCTTATCTCCGAGTCTCTTGATCACGCCCGAAGGGGGACCGATAAATGTAATCCCGGCTTCCTCACACGCGAACGCAAAATGATAATTTTCCGCCAGAAATCCATACCCCGGATGGATAGCCGTGGCCCCGGACTTTTTGGCGGCCTTTATCACCTTGTCAATATTCAGGTAGTCGGATCTGGGGCCGTCACCAAGACAGATAGCCTCGTCGGCAACCCGGACATGCATTGCATTGTTGTCCGGTGTCTCGAAAATCGCCACGGCCGAATGACCGAGTTCCTGAACAGCCCGAATAATCCTGAGGGCAATTTCACCGCGGTTTGCGACCAATATCTTCGTTTTCAAAACACACCTCGCATAATCATGATATCATAACCGCCCGGGTTATCCCGTTCACAGTTTACCCATAAAAAGGCAATGAAAACAGCCAAATTTATGGATGTTCCGTTTGGCGCGGAGCCTTTGAACCCGAATCGTTACGATATCTTTAACAAATTAAAAGCGGCTGCCGGCAAATCCTCAGTTTAACGAGGAAACGGAGCCTATAGAGAGATACAGAAAAAGTAACCTAACACAAAATTCCGTGGTAGGCAAGAATATTGAAATCAAAAAAAGTAAGCGTACAGATGAGGTGCCTGTAGTCGCTTACAGGTAATCTTCAACGAACCCGGCGTAGCGCCCGGGCCTGCTTCGATCTTACAGATGGGAAAATCTTAAGGAGTCTGCCTGAAACTTTTGAATTCAAAACGGCAAAAAAGGTAAATATCTTACGGAAACGGCCGAATTTCATCAATTCGTAATCAGTGCATCCGCACGCATCGCACCTTAAGCCGATGTCACGCTCGGTTCCGATCCACCTGGCTTCAAGCATCAGGATCACCCCGGCATGACTCCGTGAACATTCATCACAGAACCGGATTCTGCTATCACGTATCTGCCATATTTGCATGCAACTTACCAACCTGATCAAATTTTCCTGTTTCACATGAAACATCGGCAGGTCAGATGAGATATATAAATTTTTTGTTGCTTTTGCTGATCCCCGACCCCCGACCCCTACGTCCGGAAATACCATCTCCGGACGTATACCGACTAATAAAGCTTCTCAAATCGTTCCCAAAAATCCGGGAACGATTTTGCCACGCACTCTTCTCCCGTAATGGTGATTCCAGGGAATACCAGTCCCGCCACTGCAAAACACATTGCAATACGGTGATCTTTGTAGGTCTCTATTTCCACCTGTTTTTCAAGACAAGCTCCGGAGCCCCGGCCGTGAATTATAAGTGAGTCGGGCAATTCCTCGACTTTTACACCCAATTTCGACAACTCGGTTGCCACCGCGTTTATCCTGTCGCATTCCTTAATGCGCAGATGGGAAATATTCCTGATAACGGTTTTCCCCTTTGCCCTGGATGCCACTACGGCCAGCGTCGGCGCCACGTCGGGACAGTTTCCCATATCCACTTCGACCCCTTTAAGTTCAGCCGGGCCTGAGACCGTGATCCCACGCGACGAACTATCCACCTTGCAACCCATCCGGGCAAGGATCTCCACCAGTTCGGTATCACCCTGCAGCGACTTCACGGACACATTGGAGACTGTTACCGTTCCGCCGGTCACAGCGGCCGAGGCCCAGAAATAGGATGCGCTCGACGCATCTCCTTCAATATAATATTCCCTTGCACTGTAAACGCCGCGCGGAACCGTAAACCGGGTAAACGTATCATCCGCTGATGCCGTAATGCCGAATGCTTCCATAACCGATAATGTCATTTCAGCATAGGGCCGTGACGGAACCATGCCTCCCACTTCCAGTTCCGCCTCTTTCCTCGCATATGGCGCTACAAGCAGAAGCGAAGAAAGGTACTGGCTGCTCTTTCCTTCGGGAAGCAGTGTCTTTCCTCCGGCAAGCCCGGTTGCCTCGATCTCAAGAGGCGGACATCCTGTCCCCTTGATACTTCTGATCACGCATCCCCAACCACCGAGCGCTTCCATCAGAGGCTTTATGGGACGCTCTTCCATCCGCTTTTCGCCGGTTATTCTGAACATACCCGCACCCAGGGCCGCCACTGATGTGAGAAAACGGGTTGCGGTTCCATTGTTACCTAAAAAAATATCCTCCCTAGGCGCTGCAATATGCCCGCCCCGCCCTTTCACGATCCAGAAGCCGGAGGAATCGGTTTCGCTTCCTCCAATAATCTCAATCCCCATCATCTTAAGAGCAGTGGAAGTGTAATGTGTATCTTCACTTGCAAGGGGTCCATGGAGACGACTCTCACCATCGGCCAAGGCCGCGGCAATAAGCGCCCTCTGGGTAAGACTCTTTGATCCAGGCACCTCAACTATCCTATCAACCTTTGATATCGGTTTGATTTGTTTCATGATATTTTACCAGTCAGCCTTTACTCGTCACTAGTCACAATCTTTTCCGGCACCTCACATCCTATAAGTCCTGCCTGTTTAATAAAGTAGTCATCCGTCATGCCGGCGATAAAATCACGGACGATTTCCACAGGTTCATGCGAATCAATATAATTTTTATCCATACTATCAAAAAATCTCTTTAAAATCGCCGAATCACCGCTCCCTTTTTCAATATGATCCAGGTAGCTCTCGAACAGCGCCTGGAAACAGGTCCTGATTTTGTCAAACCCTTTCTTAATAGCCGGGTTCAGATAGATCCGTTCAAAATTAAATTTCTTTAACAATTTCAGACTGTCGCCTATTTCAGGGGTAAAACCAACCCTGTCGTCCTCGATCCCGTTTGCGATCAGATCCTGGACCAGAGTGTACACAATAGTGCCGTTCGTACTTCCTAAAATCTTCCGGCACTGTGCCGGAATATCGTTCCGGGTGATCAGATGCAGTTCAATGGCATCTTCGATGTCCCTGCCGACGTAACTGACCGTGTCGGCCAGCCGGACAACACACCCCTCGAGTGTCATTGGAATCAGTTCAATTGCAGGGTCATTCGACTTTCGGGCAATATCACGGTCAAAATCGAGAAATGTCTTCCCCCTTTCGGGTTTTAAGAGGACATTGTGCTCCTCACCGTCATGGCATAAAATCCCGTCCAGGGTCTGGAGCGTAAGATTCCATCCCCTGCCTCGCTTCTCAATCAAATCAAGGAACCGGACACTCTGTATATTGTGCTGAAAAGAAGCAAACCCGTGTTCAACGCAAAGTTCGGCAAGCATCCGTTCGCCGTCATGGCCAAAAGGAGGATGGCCGATGTCGTGGCCAAGCGCAATTGCCTCAAGCAGATCCTCGTTCAGACCCAGAAAACGGCCCATGGTCCTGGCAATCTTGGAAACCAGCTGCACATGAAGAACCCGGTGGGTTATATGATCGTTATCCACCAGGGAAAAAACCTGGGTCTTATCAATATAGCGCGTGTATGCCCGTGAATGAAGGATCCTGTCTCCGTCCATCGCATAGGTCTGACGGTGGCCTCCGTTCTCTTCCCGAATCCTCCGGACCGCGTCCCTGCTGAAGGCTGCCAGGGGCGAAAGATTATCCCGCTCCCTCCTGTTGAGCAGATCCCGCAACCGGAGTAGTTCCGGATCAGTTGAAATATTTTTTTTCATATAATCCCTAAACCGGCTGAGCCGGAAATTACGAATTACGAATTAGGAATTAGGAATTATGGATGATATCATTCCCCTGACCCCCGATCCCTGACCCCTAATTCCTAAAAAGTTCCACAATCATAACCTACTTTTCAAATTTTTTCCTTGCCGTCAACCAATTTTTTGACGACAATCAGAAAATAAGGAAATAAAAAAAAGGGTTCTAACTCAGATACCGTCTTAAGGAGGAAACAGCAATGAAGGTTGATATCAGATACTGTGGAAGATGAAACTATCTGCCCAGAGCTTCCAGGTTGGGAGACGCAATCAAAAAACAGTTTGACGCGGACGTGGAATATATTGCAGGCTCGGGAGGCGTCCTGGTAGTAACCGTGGATGGCAAAGAGATCTTTTCAAAGGCTGAAAGCAAACGTTTCCCGGAAACTGACGAATTGATCAGATTGATTAATGCCCTATGAAAAAACCTGCAGGAACATCCGCTTCCCTGCAACTTCTGGATGACAAGGGAAGTGCCATAAAGGCCTGGGAACTTTCAGGCAAAATCACCTACCGTGTGGGGCGCGGCCCGACCAATGATATTATACTTGCCTATTCATGGGTGTCCCGCCAGCACGCCATGATCCAGGCAGAAGAAAACGGAATCCATAACGCGATCAACCTGGGAAGCGCAAACGGCACTTTTGTCAACGGCAGACAAATTTTTACGCCGACCAGGCTTCGAAACGGCGACCTCATTGGAATAGGAAAGACCAAGCTGGTCTTCTTTCAGAAGGAGATCGAGGAAGCCGAGAAAACCGGTGGTCTAAACGACCTGGACGAAATGACGGTCGCATTTCTCCAGAAAGAGATCGTTACGATCCTAATATGTGATATCCGGAACTTCACCCGCCTGTCGGAGGAGATCGGCGATCACCTGATCTCAAAGCTGTTGACCTACTGGACCAACATGGCAGGCGATGTGGTACGAAAGCATGACGGTATTGTGGACAAATTCATAGGCGATGCCGTGATGGCCATGTGGACCGGCGGGCCGAATCTGCGTTACAACATCCGCCAGGCGCTTAAAACTGCTCTTGACATTGACAATTTCACCCAGATGATACACCGCAAAATCAAGGAAATCCCATGGGAACTCCGAACCGGGGCGGCCATTAACACGGGTGAGGCGGTTGTCGGGAATATCGGCGTTGACGGCCAGCGCGATTTCACCGTTGTAGGAGACACGGTGAATGTGGCCTTCCGGCTTGAGGAAATGACCACACAACTTAATCTCGATATTCTCGTGGGCAGCGACGCCGCCTCTCATCTTAAAAACATTGAGCCCCACTTTACTGAAAAAAAGATGTTTGTCAAAGGCAAGGAGACAGTCATAAAGGCATTCGGATGCTCTTTTAAAGAGCTTAAAAAATATCTGGGGTGAGAGGAATCCATTATGCCGGAAACCGACCTGTTCAGAAAAAGAAAAAGCATCCGGGCATTTACGGATAAACCTGTTCCCAGGAATGTACTGGAGGCTATCTTGAGTGATGCCGCAGCGGCCCCATCCTGGGCAAATACCCAACCATGGGAAGTAGTGGTGGTTGAAGGGGACTCTCTGGAAAGGCTGGAAGACGCGCTTTGCGCCCATCTCGCCAATCAGGACCCGCAGAATCCTGATCTCCCCATGCCCTCACACTTATGGCCGGCCCCGTTTCAAGAGAGGATCACCTCCCTCGGCAAGGGTCTGTTTGAACGTATCAACATCAGGCAAGATGACAGAAAAGCCCGAATGGCCCACTACGAACGTATGTACAGATGTTACGGCGCCCCTCACCTGATCATGTTTCTCCTGGATGAGAAGCTCACCCTTCCCTATCCACTGCACGACATCGGCGCCTATGTCCAGACCATGTGCCTGGCAGCCGAAGCCAGAAACGTGGGCACATGCATACTCGCGGCCATGGCCCGCTATCCCGACACCGTAAGAAAAATTCTGTCCATCACATCCGATAAAAAGGTGATAGTGGGCGTTGCAATGGGATACAAAGATGAAAAGTCTTTATACAACACATTTCAGAGCACAAGAGAACCGCTGGACGCATTCGTGAAATGGATAAGGGATTAGAGGTGAGGGGTCCTGTCCAGAAAAAAACCGACCCCTGAACCCTGACCCCCGACCCCTGAACCCTGACCCCTGCCAAATGAGGACATCATGACAACTATCAGCATTAAAGACGAAGGAATCAAGTTTGCAAGCCGGCTTCGGCTGACCGCGCGCATGGCCCTTGTTCGGAACTGTGAACCGATAGACGATCCCCAGACCCTCTACGACATGTCTCTTAACCATGACAACGTGGTCACTCTTGACAGGTGCATAAAAAACCCTGAAAAATTCAAGCTTAAAAAGGGTTCCAGACAGATCCTATGGAATCACAGGAATCCCGTGGGACGTACTGCAGCGGCAAGACAATTCTGGCATCAGGTCAATGCTGAAACAAGAAAGGACTTAAGTACGCTGGCAAGAGAGGCGATACTTGATCTCCAGGAAACCGGCACCATTTCCACAAAGGCCTATTCCGGATTGGACGAGGAATTCTGTGTGGGTCTCAGGTTTGTCAGCAACTGTAATTATCCCATAGCAGCACTCTCATTTCTGCTTAATTTCCAGTCTCTTACTGACAAAATCCACCTCGATTTCTACAAAAAAAGCCGGAAACTGGACGTACCTGACATACTCATGATATTCGACCCGGACTGGTACCATCCGGACCATGAGAAGGGACTGGTCATAATCGACAAGGATTCCAAGACCATATTTGTCCTGGGACTCCCCTATTTCGGAGAGATCAAAAAAGGATTCCTCACCCTGATCTGGCAGACAGCCATATCCGAAAGTATTCCCGGAACCGGGATACGCAGATTCCTTCCCATTCACGGCTCCATCTTTGAAACAAACAACAAGACGGTCGTGATCATAGCGCTTTCAGGAAGCGGCAAATCCTCGTTATCAAAAAATGCTGAAAGTATTGCCCACGACGATGCCTTTATCGTAAGCATGGTCACAGGCAAGGCGATTGTGCTTGAGCCCACCTTCTTCAACAAGACAGACGGCGATAAAATGGGGGACGAGACAACGGAACGGGGACTGATATTTTTCAATATGGGCGTTATTGAAAAAGAGGGGAAAATCGACGTGGTGCCGGGAGACAAACTCGTTGCCAACGGCCGGGTGATTCAGGAACGTCCGGAAAACGCCATTCAGGGATACGGCCATGTGGACATTGTAAGTCTTGTGATGAAGGACGACACACTGCCCCCGATTTCATTGATAAACGATTCCGCCCTGTTTGTGGCATTCGGGGCAAGCCTCATGACAAAGAGATCACTCGCCGAGGCGCTGAAACGGATTGAGGACCAGTTCGCCCTTGTGATTGAGCCTTTTGCGCAGCCGTTCCGGGCCTGGGGGCTTAACACCGAATGCAGGATGTTTCAGCTTTTCCTGAAACTCTTCAAGCCTCTGACCGTAATCATGAACACCGGCGACTTCATGGGCCATGACATTGCACTTAAATTGAGCCACGACGAAATCCTGCCCGCCCTGACAAGCGGAGACCTTAAATTCTCCCCATGGAAAATCGTGCCCGACAAAATGGTTTCCCTTGTCAAAAAGGGAAGAATAAGCAAGGAGTATGATAAAAATTTCACGCCCAGGATCAGTGATCATGAATACGTCACCCGTTTTGTGAGCCGCATGCAGACCAGGATCGATTTCCTGACCAATATCCGGGGGGAAAACCTGCTTCACGCGGACTTTGTCGATCCGCTGATCCAGGTCCGGATCGCGCTTGACGAATTTCTTAAACGCGATCCGGTTGCAGGTGATTTCTCCTGGACGGAAAAGGATATCAAAAATCTGAAAGGTGGAAAAAAGTAATCACTTGGTCTGCCACTCGTCCATATAGACCCAGAGCACTGCACCCAGCTCCACGCCTTTGTCCTCGCCCTTGGGGTTTTTCAGGGTATAATCGGCCTCGTTTAAGGCTGCAAAGCCCCACCATCCGGCCCGGGGACAGGCAAAGGTGAATACTCCGTTATCATCGGCCTTAATCACTTGGGTAACGTGGTGATCGCTTGGTGCCCGGAGTTTGTCTTCTTTGTTATACAGCTCCACCTCGACCTCGGCATTGGGGACCGGTTTGCCGTGCATAAGCACCTTGCCCACAAATGCATTTCCCGCATAGTTGCCAAAAGGCCTGAGCAGAGGCACGATCTCGGTCGGCAGCCCCACCGGCTCATCCCACCCCTCATCCGCGCCAAAGGCCGCAACTATGGTCTTGGTGTAATGGATGATGGATACATCCTCGGCCGGCTCCCAATAGGGCACGGGCTCCATGGCAAAATGGTAGACCCCGGGACGCTTCATCTTATAAGTGCTATGCCATGCCGTGTGATTCATGACCCTGCTCTCTTTGAGAGTATCCAGAAGGTCGGTTTTACCGCCGTCCTTGACCATATAGAACTTATCCGGTTTAACCATTTCCATTCCCACGCCCTCAAATGGATGAGAAAAGGAAATGGTGAGTTCAACAACCTTGTTTTCAGGGGTGATGACATTTTCCGATGGAATAACCATCCCGAAGTGGGCCATTGCCACGGAAGAGGTGAATAACAAGCCAGTGGCGCAAAGTCCTGTAAACATCTTTTTGATCATAGTTTTTCTCCTTATTTTAGATATCGTTTGTTGGTTAGTTTATTGGTTGGTTAGTTGGTTGGTTGGTTGGTTGGTTGGTTGGTTAGTTGGTTAGTTGGTTGGTTAGTTGGTTGGGGAGAATAACTACTCAACCACTCAACCAACTTAACCAACTAACTAACTAACCAACTAACCAACTCAACCATTATCTTTCCTGCTTTTGAGATAGGCCGCTATTCCGGCCAGCCCGACAAAATAACCGATGCCGCCCAGGATATCCGTCAGGGTCGGTTTGTGTTCCCGGCTTTCGGCCAGCATTCGTTTGATCGGCGTAAGTTTTTTATCCAGCGCCTGTTCCACGACCCGGCTGAGAAGCTCTTCGTCTATAGTCGTCACGACCTGAGTTTCACTCACCGGCCTGGAAACGGCTTCAGCGCTCTCTTTGGCGGCCGCCTGCTCCATAGCGTGCGTCGACTCTGATTCGGCCTCTTGCTCGCCAAGATACTCTTCCGCGGTCAGCAGCCATTCTCCCTTATGGCCCTCGCCACAATTTATGATAATCTTAAGATCCGGTTTCCCGGTCTTAGCCGCTTCCGGAATCGGAAACCGGAACATACCCTGGTCATCTGTCCGGCCTGTGACTATGACGCTGCCGCTCTCTGCGTCCCGGACAATGATCTCACCGTTTTTGACCGTCCGTCCGCCGCTGAAAGCGGACTCGGTGATGATAAAGTCCCCCTCGTTATAGGCAAAGACCCTCACCTTGTGGGCATGAACAAATGTGGTGAAAAACAGGACAATGACCAATGACAGGCCGAACGAAATCAAACCGGTTCGTTTCATTACTTCTCCATATTCAGATTCTTAAGGCTTAATTAACCCAGAGCTGATAATACAAAAACCTAATTTAGTATTACCGAGTAGACAAAAAAATATAAGTCCATTGTAACCGATCAAAACAAAGACCTACGACTCCGGTAATACTTTTTTAAAAATTCGTGTTACCATAATTTCATTTTCCCACATGGTCAAGGATAAATCCACATCTCACGCGTGATTTTTTCCAGGAGTCCGTCTGGTTTCGATTTATAGGAATTTTTCCATTTTTCCAAAATTTTTTCCGCTTTTCCGGAAAAAATCCCGGAATTAAAGCCGTCACAAATTCAAGCAAGTCCGACACAACCAGCTAACTATTTGAAATAAAACAATATTTATCAAATTTTATTACCAAAACATTTTGGTACATTTCTTGCATAGTTAAACACCAAGTCTTTATACTATTCACTATTCACAAAGGAGATTTTTTGTTATGAAAAAGTTAATCGCGATAGCGGGAACGGGAATTTTATTGATGATGGCGGTAAGTACTGCTCAGAGCCATACCTGGCTGGCAAAGTATCAAAATAATCCTATTCCTGACGACGTGAACGTGCCTCAGCGATATTTGATTGAGAATGACGGAACCTTTACCATCGACTGTTGCGGATGCCACGGACAGCATCCAGGTGTTC
>DAOVYS010000115.1 GCA_030635485.1 Pseudomonadota bacterium
CCTCTTAGAGTCATCTTCCGGCCAATTCGGTCTAATTACCACGGAACTGAACAGATCCAAATTGTAAAGCGCCCGCTGGTTATTCTGAATTCTTGTAAGGGAATAAAGTTCACCGGACTTTACCTTTATTTCCCGAGTTATAATCTGAGCGGCAACCGACTCATTGCCGTTGACCAACACACCGGAGATTTGGAACTGAACACCCGGATCAATTTTTAATCGTAGTTCCGCCTGATGTTCCACTTTATAGATCTGCACATCCCCACGGATTCGAACCTGACCGTACCCGTGGTCCGCAAAGGATCTTGAAAGGAGCTTCTTGGTGGAATTGTAGGCCGTGGTGTCAAAGATATCACCCACATTTAAGGGAAGATCTTCAAGAACTTTGTAGAGCCAGTCAACTTCACAGCCCGATGTGTCAATTTCAAATAAAACAACACGGGTAGGTTCACCCTCGTCAATATCCAGACGAATTGATGCGCCGGTTTCACCATTACCACCTGTAGACAAAGTCTCGGAGATTTTGATATCATAATAGCCTGCGGAATGATACAACTGGACGACACGCTCCAGGTCCCCCTCAAACGTCACGGAATCAAAGAGGGCATCCTTCCAGAATGCCATTCCCCTTGCCTTTGTGATCATGAATTCCTTGATTTCATCACTACTGAAACGGGAGGCGCCGGTAATGACCACTCTGGAGACATGATTCTCCTCCTGATCCCCGCTATCAGTATTCCAGGCAGAGAGTGGTAAAGGACACAGTAAGAGCATGCCCCATGAGAGTATGAATAGGAATCTGGATAGAGACACGGCGTGTGTGTTTGTTATTTCTCTAAAAGGTTAAAACCTTCGCCTTTAGGCGAATAACTTCTAGTCAGCAGTTATTTTTTGAATGATGAATGTCGAACAGGGAATGTCGAATGATGAAGAGAGGAAATTTTCAATAGATATTCTGATTATCAAGAAAGTGAAAAATAGATAATGACAAGTACCTTACTTCGATATTCGACATTCCCTGTTCGACATTCATCATTCAATTGGCGCTTATTGATACTGAAATGGTTACGTTTTGTTCTATATAACTTTTTTGTATTGCACCCCGTCAGGCTAAGCATTGACAATTAACAATTGATTATTAATTGTCGTTTGTAAAGTCCAACCGATTTGGTCATTCCGGCACGTTAAGGTCTGATAAGCAGCCAGAAACGGATGGCCGTCCTGCCTGTATCTTTTTCCCTTGCGCTCACTGCAACACGATTTGAACGTCTTTTGAGGACAGAAGAATTAGCAACACAGACAACATCCTTTTCAAGAGTTCCCTTATTCCATCCCACTTCACTCACATAGATACCAAAAGTGGAGGTCCTGTATCTTTCAGGATGAATAAGACGAGCGCAGAAACAAGACGGCGCCGGCTCGGTAAATGGATCGATATCCGGCGTGATATCGGCAATGGGCAGGTCAACCCTTTCCAGCACCGACTTGAAGTGGTCCATGGAGGCCCAGTCGTTCCCGAGGATCGGTTCTCTTGGAACCATGAAGGGATCGGTCTGTTCACTCACAGAACCAGGGTCCTGAGTAAAGACAGCTTCATACCCCCGGGCCCTCACCTCCTCCATGACTATAGAGTTATATTCACCGTAAGGAAGGGCAAGATACCCGGGCCTATTCCCAAGTTCTTTTAATAAAATCTCCGACCCTTTCGCAAGATCGGCCGCTATCCACGCCCGATAAGCGGCATCATCCATGCCGTCGGGCCGATCGGCAAGTCTGTGGTGAGAATATGTGTGGTCCTGAATATCCACCCCAACGGCAGCCAGTTCACGCGCTTGATCCCAGGAGATAAAATCCTGATATTTACGGTTAACCGCCTCTACATTTAAAAAAAGGGTGAATGGATACCCAAAGGATTTCAGAACAGGCCAGGCCTCGTTATAAACGCTCAAATATCCGTCATCGATTGTGATCACAGCCGCCTTTTCCGGAAGCGGTTGGCCGCTTTTAAGCGCATTTACAAGAGCGGAGAGTGGGATGACCTGATAATCATGATCTTTAAGATAGGACATCTGTTCATGGAAACGATCCACACCGACATTAGTGGTAGGATACCGGCTTTCACCAAAGCGATGATAGATAAAAATCGTCACATTGCCAGAGGCTGAGTCGGAAGCTCCGGCTCCTGATCCATAAGACAGGACCTGAAGAAAAAGAGTGAGAATGAGACAAGTCTGAAAAACTGTGAGTAGTTTGCTGCTATAATAGAAACAACTTTTCCTTTTATCGATTCCGGATATCATCTTTCTATCTAACAGCCCCCCTTCCTACAGCCTCTTTTTGGGCGAATCATTAATAAGAAAAACCTTGTTATCGGCTTTATGGCCGGTTGCAGCTGTAGTAGCAGCCGCATTCACCTTATCCGCACTGACCAGAAAACACTTATCATAGTCTCTGAGATTGTTCTGATGAATTATGGTCCGTACACTCCATACATATTCTTCTCTCTGGATAGAATATTTACTCAACCCTTTGGCCAGAAGAGCGGAATCCATGGTTTCCTGACGCATTCTGCGAAATCCATCGTAAACCGAAAGCCGATTCAGATTTAAAATATACGCCTGTACCGAATCCAGAATGGAATCATAGATTGCGATCTTGTGTTTCTTTCCGTTATCCCTTTTGGCCGGAATAATTCCTTCCTCACCCCAGGTCCATATTCCAAACAGGTTGTTGCCGGTTGAAGCAAATCTCGAAGTGCCCCACGAAGACTCAATGGCCCCCTGTGCCATAATCAGACTTACCGGCACTACATTAACACGCCTCATTAATTCGTCTGCCATGGATGATCTGTATTTCACAGTAAAAAACCGCAAAAGATCCGCCTCCTCGGAAGTCAATCCGGCCTGCCAGGAATCGCTGCCGTCTCCAAAATCAAGTTCCGCCGGATCAACGCCTATCTTTTCGATGATCCTCCGAAGAGCATCCCTTTCCTGTTCCACGTATGTCAATGCGGTCAGAGCAACGGGAAGCAGTGTATTAAGAAACAGCTTTTTCTTTGTTGCCACATCCACCTGTCCAAAGACGGGGAAACCGGAAACAAGCACTGCCGGAATTTCGGAACCGCCACGGATATCCCACAAATTCCACTCCTTGAGTCGACCGATCAACTCATTAGAGGAACCAGCATCAAACCTGTCAACACGTGGAAACTCATTCGAAAAAAAACGGCTCCTTATCAAAAGGGCCTGTTCCGACGCCGCCTTTAATGATCCTTTGGTTATGATTACAGCCTGCTCCGTGACGGACGGAATATCTTCAACCACTCTGTTGGAAGAAGAGAGAAACATACTAAACGCCAGAAGAAATATTGAGACAAACGCGACCACTACGCCGGCCCGCTTGAATTTCCTGTCAACCTGACTGACGTAACCGGTCAGAGAATCGGTCAACCCTTCGGATATTTCCCTCAAATCATCCGCAACTGAAACAGCGGGACAACACTCTTCATCCATTCCTGCAAAATTGTTGCTAACTAAATGTTCCATGTTCTAACAAATACCTCAAATAAATACGTGACACATAAAAAAACAAAACCACTTACCAGGAGTAGAGGTTATTAATACTCACCTACCCGATTAGTGGTTTAAACTGACTCAAGCGATAATCTGTATACCAGTATGGGCAATAAAAATCAAGAAAGAAAATAAGGGGCCGGATATTCGAGAATATCCAGATCGCACCAACATCCTTGAAAATTTCCACCACATCAGGTACGCTATCATCCGATTGTTGTTTTCCCCTTATAATTTTTATTTTTCGACAAAATCCGTACCCAAAAAGGGTTAACATCCGGCACATCATGAATCTGAAAAATAGTGCTACAGTTAAATGGTCTTCAGAGGTCAGTGCGTACGAAATACTACATTCCTTGCCGGATGCGGTATTTACCACCGATCGCCAGATGCGGATCAATTATTTCAACCTGGCTGCAAGCAAAATAACAGGATTCAGGCCTGAAGAAGCCATAGGAATGTACTGCAAAGATGTTTTAAAGACCAATACCTGTGAAACGGAATGCCATATCAAGAAAGCGCTCGATGCTAATCAAAATATCTTTAATATCGAAACAGTAATAACAACGGCCTGGGAAACAAATCCTACCATACTCATAAACGCTTCACTCCTCTCGGACTCATCCGGATATGTGGTAGGATATCTGCATGTCTTTAGAGATATTTCACCACTGAAAAAAATTATGTCAGACCTGGAAATCTCCCGTAATGATCTGGCTGAAAGAAATGTTGAACTGGATAGAACGCTCAAGGAGTTGAAATCCACGCAAAGACAACTCCTGCACGCACAAAAGATGGAATCGATGGGAATACTGGCAGGGGGAATTGCCCATGATTTTAACAATATTTTAAGTGGGATACTGGGATATGCGTCCCTTCTCAAACTCAAGATCGACACCGAGAACCCCCTTTACAAGTATGCGGATACGATAGAACAATCGGCCGTCAAGGCTTCCAGCCTGACACAACACTTATTGACCTTCAGCCGCGGCGGCACCTATAAACTCGAAATCATGAATGTCAACCGGTCAATTAAGGCAACCATTGACATCCTTGACAGAACCATATCTAAAAAAATCCAAATAAAAAAATCACTCGCCTCTGATCTCTGGACGGTGGAGGCAGACCCGTCACAAATCGAACAGGTCCTGCTGAACATATGTATCAATGCCCGCGATGCCATGCCAAACGGCGGCAAGATCACCATGACGACCGAAAACTTTCATTTTACAGGCAGAGAGATTAATTACAGCCATCTGGGGATAAAAAAAGGGGAATATGTAAAAATATCGATCTCAGACACTGGAGAGGGTATACCTCTGGAGATTCAGAACAAGATATTTGATCCTTTTTTTACCACTAAAGATGCAGACAAGGGAACAGGGCTGGGACTTTCCATGGCATATGGAGTTATCAAAACCCATGAAGGTCATATTAATATGGAAAGCACGCTTGGCAAAGGCACAACCTTTGAAATTCTTCTTCCCATGTCCGACAAGATAAAAGAGAAGCGCTCGTCTGAAGCCGATCCGAAGATTGCCGGAGGGCGCGAGACAATACTCCTGGTTGACGATGAAGAGGTGGTAAGAGAACTGGGGCAGGAAATACTCGAGGACAAGGGTTACTCAGTGCTTCTGGCAACCGACGGCTTAGACGGCATTGAACAGTATAAAAAGAACAAGGAGATAATCGATTTAATCATCCTCGACATGATAATGCCCAAGATGGACGGGATAGAGACTTATAAACATCTTAAAAAAATAAACCCTTCCCTCAAAATTCTCATATCGAGCGGTTACAGCCATGACAGTGACGATCAGGAAGATCTTCGAATCAAAGCAGAAGGGTACCTTCATAAACCGTATAAGATAGAAGAACTTACCAAAATAGTCAGACAAATTTTAGACAAGCGAGATTCTTGAGCCTTTTATGAATCCGACCACTAAGGCAACAGAACCGTGTCGGTCTCAGTCTCAAAATGTCACATTGACTTATTCCGAAGTCAGACAAAATTAAACACCGCACAATTTTCTGACCGGAATGATGTTGCCGATCTTACCAGGACCCCCTTTTTTAATCGTCGCCCTCAAACTTGAAAGAAACCTTCACCTTTGCCCGGTAAGCGAGGACCTTTCCGTTATCCAACTGCATATCCAATTCGACCACTTCGGCAATGCGAAGATCACGCAATGATTGCGAAGCCCTCTCCACAGCCGCTACAGCAGCCTTTTCCCACGACTCGGTACTCGTTCCAACCAACTCGATTATCTTGTACACACTCTCCATAATCTCACCCTCCTTTTGCCCACGTATTCAATAATCCTGCAGGCACTAGTATGATTGACCTATCCGAACCCCGCACATAACCCGGACATAACTGATCACGGGGCAAAGCAACCAGACAACGGTTATCCCCCTTACCGTGTAAGCGGTCACAGGTGGTGCAGAAGGCCTGTGATCGCTTACACCCGGACTGCGCCTGACGAGTATCTTTTAATTGTGTGCCGGGCACGGCTCGATAAACTGATGGATATGTTCATGCTAGCACATCTTCAACCATATGTACAAATTTCCGGTAAAAATTCATCCGCGGCGCATCTTCCACCCATTCGACACTTGCAATTTTAGGATTTCAGGGATATTTTCTCTCTAAACAAACCCACCCATTCATCCTCTTGGTTCAAGGGATTCTTGATTAATGATAGTCCGCTTCATTGAAAAACTGGGCAGAGATTCATTGTATTACATGCATGACCTCGGCCGGATGGGAATCTTTCTCGCTCATTCCGTGATAGGCGTATTCATGCGCCCGTTTCGATTCAGAGCCCTCCTGAAACAGATCAGACTCATCGGCGCGAACTCAGTTTCACTCATCTTCTTCACCGGGGCGTTCACAGGCATGGTCCTGGGCCTGCAGGGCTACTACACTCTGCTAAAATTCGGCTCGGAGGGCTGGCTCGGCTCGACCGTGGCCTTGAGTCTCATCCGGGAACTAGGGCCGGTCTTAACCGCTCTTATGGTCACGGGGAGGGCTGGATCAGCCATGTGCGCCGAGATCGGAATCATGCGGAACTCGGAACAGATCGATGCACTTGAATGCATGGCTGTAAGCCCTTTCCGGTATCTGATCTCACCAAAGGTCGTGGCCACAATCATATCGGTACCGATCCTCACACAGATCTTCAATGTGGTTGGAATATTCGGCGGCTACTTTGCGGGCATCATACTCTTAAACGGCAATCCCGGCGCCTATTTCTCATCTATTGAACAGAGTTTAGTGAACCAGGACATAACCCTCGGCATCACAAAATCGTTTGTCTTTGCAATGCTCATTGTCTGGATATGCACCGGACGGGGATATTTTGTGCACCAGATCCGAAACGCCGGTTTCGGCGCCGAAGGGGTCAGCCGCGTGACTACCCAGGCTGTAGTCCTTTCCTCTATTTCAATACTGGTATGGGACTATCTGCTGACAGCCATGCTGCTATGAGTGTAAGGATTCACCAGCAACGCATCTACGTTATCGCTTACATGACACCCACACCCACAGTGAACTTATTTTATTACTATGACTCAACCAATCATTCAACTTGTAAACATAGTAAAAAGTTTCGATTCCCAGCTGGTCCTTGACCACCTGAATCTGGACTTTCCGGCCGGGAAAACCACTGTAATTGCAGGGGCAAGCGGTCAGGGCAAGAGCGTGACATTAAAACTCATCCTGGGACTGATCAAGCCGGATTCCGGGCAGATCCTGGTGGATGGACGCGACATCACCGAAATGCGAAGAAAAGAACTGAACGATATCAGGGCCGATTTCGGTGTATTATTCCAGGGCGCCGCACTCTTAGACTCATTGACCCTGTTTGAAAACGTGGCCCTGCCGCTTCAGGAGCGGACAAATCTGAACAACAAAAAAATCCACGAACAGGTACGGTCATCACTTGTTCAGTTCGGTCTTGAGGATCACGAAGACAAATATCCGGCACAGTTGAGCGGAGGAATGAAAAAAAGGGCCGGGCTTGCAAGGGCGCTCCAGTTGAAACCCAGAATCATGCTTTTTGATGAACCTACAACCGGCCTGGATCCGGAAAAATCAATGGAGATATACAGACTCTTCTTTGATACTCAGCAGAAGTTCGGCTACACATCCATTATTGTCAGCCATGATATTCCCAGGATCTTCAATCTGGCAGACCAGGTAGTGGTCATGAACAGAGGCAGGGTTACCACATTCATGCCGCCGGAAGAGATTCAAAGATCTGAAATCCCGGAGATCAAAAGCTTGATCAGGCATACCATGGGCGATATTTACATGGGGTAAAAGATAAGGGTATCTTGAATAATTTAGGATTTTCGTTCGAGGTCAAGGAACAGTAAAAATAAAAAAGTACCCATTCGGGTATAAACTTCGCATATTAGGTATATGTGAGCATTTTTCATTTTTGCTGTGACGCCGAGATCGGACGAA
>DAOVYS010000103.1 GCA_030635485.1 Pseudomonadota bacterium
GTCAAACGTGCCTTTAATAGCAATATTGAACACATTCGGGTCAATTACCGATGTCATTTGAAGTTCCTGTACCCGGCTGACACGTTTGTGCGGGTGCAAAATAAAAATATTGATTCTCTCTTTCCCGCGCACTCCATAAATGGCCGCGCTTCCAGTGTCCCCGGAAGTTGCTCCGAGAATGTTCATCCTTTCGTGGCTTTCTTCTAAAAGGTATTCAAACACATTGCCCAGAAATTGGAGTGCAACGTCTTTGAATGCCAGGGTAGGTCCGTAAAAAAGCTCGAGGATATGGATATCTCCATGCCGAATCACCGGTGTTATCCCCGGATTGGTAAACGTGGAATAGGATCGGTCTATCAGGGTCTTAAGGTCATGAGATGGTATGTCGGTCACAAACAGCGACAAAACCTCGAATGCCAGATCCTGGTAACTCAAATCCTTCCAGGACGTGATAGTGGAATTGTCGGCTTCGGGCAGCGCTTCAGGCAGAAGCAACCCGCCGTCAGTGGCCAGACCCATCATAACGGCCTCTTTAAATGGAACAGGGGCGATCCCGCCCCTTGTGCTTATGTATTTCATGGTTAGTTGGTTAGTTGGTTGGTTAGTTGGTTGGTTGGTTGGTTCGTTGGTTAGTTTAAAGGTTTAAGGTTCAACAATAAGGCTTTTTCCCTCCATCTCATCGGGAATCGGAATGGACTGGAGGCTCAGAATAGTGGGCGCAATGTCCTTTAATGCCCCGTCTTTTCTCAGAGTGCGCCCGATATGTGAGTCGCTTATCAGGATAAACGGGACAGGATTAAGCGTATGGGCCGTATGCGGACCATCGGTTTTTTGATCATACATGACTTCCGCATTTCCGTGATCAGCTGTGATAATAACTATCCCGCCTCTTGCCGTAAATTCTTCCACTATCTTTCCCAGGCACGTATCCACTACTTCGCATGCGCGTATTGCCGCATCCAGCACACCTGTATGTCCCACCATGTCGCCATTTGCAAAATTCAAGATCACATTACTGTATTCTCTGTTTTTCAGACGATGAAGCAGTTCTTCCGTGACCTTGAACGCACTCATTTCAGGCTTTAAATCATATGTGGCAACCTCTTTGGGAGAGGGAATCATGGCTCGATCTTCAAGCTCATAAGGCTCTTCCCGTCCGCCGTTAAAAAAATAGGTGACATGAGCATATTTTTCCGTCTCCGCAATCCGAAGCTGACAAAGCCCCTGCCCGCTTATCTCCTCGCCCAGAATACGCCGAAGCTCCACAGAGGGGAACACGATCGGCAGATCAAAATGTTTGTCATAGGATGTAAATGTAACACATTCAGCCAGGCTCGGTCTTTTTTCGTACTCAAAATCGTCAAAGACCTCATCTGTCAAAGCATGGGTCAATTCCCGGACCCGATCCGCACGGAAATTAAAAAACAGGACAGTATCGCCCTCGGAAATCGTGGCCCTTGGTTTACCGGATTCATCCGTCAGGATAACAGGCTTTATAAACTCATCAGTCTCGCCACGGTCGTATGCATTCTGAACCGCTTTTACCGGATCATTATCATGATGTCCCTTGCCGTCAACCAGCGCCTGCCATGCGATACTGACACGGTCCCAGCGATTATCCCTGTCCATCACATAGTATCGGCCGATTATTGTTGCAATCTCTCCTTTTCCAGTCTCAGCCAGAAAATCATTCAACTGACGCACGTATTCCAATCCGCTCTTTGGAGGTGTATCCCTGCCGTCCATAAATGCATGGACAAATACCTCGTTAAGACCTTTTTCAGCGGCCATTCGCACGAGCGCGTAAAGATGCTCCAGATGGCTGTGAACCCCGCCGTCGGACACGAGCCCCAGGAGATGCAGGGCCCCGCCCTTTTCCTTGACTCCCTCCATGGTCTTGACAAGCACCTTGTTGGAATAGAAGTCACCCGTCTCAATGTCACGGTTTATCCTGGTAAAATCCTGATAAACTGTTCGGCCCGCACCGATATTCAAGTGGCCCACCTCGGAATTTCCCATCTGCCCCTCGGGCAGACCGACTTTACCGTTGTGGGCGACAAGTGTGGTAAATGGATATTTTGCCGCCCAGGAATCCATATTCGGAGTTTTTGCAACATGAACCGCATTTGTCTCCAACGGATCAGCAATACCCCATCCGTCAAGTATAGCCAGAAGTACAGGTTGAACAGCGCTCATAAGATCCCCTGTTTTTGGTTACAAAACCTAAAGTCATTACTTAACGATAGCCACTAACATCCTGCAACTTCGCATAACTTTTTATTTTCATCCCTCAAGTCTACTCGCGGAGCATCGTACCAGAGACCTTCCAGATCATAAAACTTTCTGACCTCACTGTAAAAAATGTGGACCACCACGTCGTTGTAATCCAGAAGCACCCAGAGTCCTTCTGAAAGTCCCTCGGAATTCGAATCCTTTGTCCGCTTACTGCGAATTTTGGAATCTATTGCCTCGGCAAGACCCTGCACATGACGTGTAGAACGGCCGCTCATGATCACAAAATAATCTGCAAACGATGATATTTTACTGACATCCAAGACTATCAGATCTTCCGCTTTTGTATCAAGCGCCGCATCACTGACCAGCCCGGCAACCTCAAGACTGCTTAAATCGGAATACTTAAAATGAACCTGTTTCATAAAAAAATTTAAAACTCCTTTGAGGAATGACGAATAAAAAAAACTCCTTAATCCGATTGTTCGTCAATCATTATTAATCTTAATCATTCAACGATAAAGCAGGACTTTCCTTAAGTCAATGACATTGAACCTCAACCTCTCCTCAGCCTAAAATTTCCCCATATTTCATAAAAAATTGACCATTCCTGAGCATGTATCCAGTTTTGGGCTTTGAAATCTTGTCTTAGTTGGGTATAATCGCGCCCCATTGTCTAAAAATCAGCTTCGACAAAATCCTGGCGCAAAATATCGCCGGATTCATACATAAATCCAAGGAGTTATTGAATGAACAAAACCCTTAAATGGAAAATATTACTACTGGTTTCCCTGATCGCCTTTTCCGGGGTTACCCTTTTGCCGTCGGTTTGTAAAAATGTCCCGGACTGGTGGCGCAATTATCTTGCGCCCGAGGGACTGCGTCTCGGACTGGACCTTCAGGGCGGCATGCACCTGATCTTAAAAGTTGACCTGGACAAGGCCATTGAGAACTCACTTGACTTTTCCGCGCAGGATCTAAAAGACGCCCTGGCGGATAAGAAGATTTCAGTAGTTCGCACCGCATCCGGTGATCCCCACAAGGCAATATTCACCCTGCCCAACACGAGCGCGCTTGATACTGTAAAGGAGATCATCAAAGGAGACTTCCCGGATCTTGACACCAGAATAGAGGCTGAAATAGGCTCGTTTCCAAAGATCATCCTGACATTAAAAGACGAGAGAATAGATTTTATAAATATACATGCGGTTGACCAGTCTCTGGAAATTATCCGAAACCGTATTGACCAGTTTGGTGTTGCGGAACCTGTGATCATAAAACAGGGCACCGACGAGATCGTGGTGCAGCTGCCGGGTGTGGACCCGGAACGGGCGTTGAATCTGATCGGCCAGACCGCACAGCTGGAATTCAAACTGGTAAACGATGCGCCTGAAATCGGTCTCCAGGCACTGATCCGGCAGATTGAAGAAAGCGGACAGTGGAAAAAGGGGGAGAGCAGAAAAAAACTCAATATGATCCTGCAGCGCCAACTGCCTGATAACACGGAAATCTATTTTGAAAAAGAGGTGGATCTGGAAACAGGCGTTGAGACAAAAAAACCGCTTCTGATGAACAGCCCTATTCTCATGACCGGTGAAATGGTCAAGGACGCGCGCGTCCAATTCGGAGGCAATTTCAACGAAGCCATAGTAAGCCTTGACTTGACCGACCGCGGGGGCAAGGTCTTCGGGCAGCTCACGGAAAAAAACGTCAACAGGCGGCTTGCCATCATTCTGGACGAAGTGGTCAGATCAGCGCCCGTTATCAGGGAGAGAATCCTGGGCGGCAGCGCGCAGATCTCAGGAAGTTTCACCCAGAAAGAGGCAGCGGATCTTGCAATCGTCTTAAGGGTCGGCGCCCTGCCCGCACCAGTCGAAATAATCCAGAATTTTTCCGTCGGGGCTTCACTTGGGCAGGATTCCATCAACAAGGGCCTTATGTCAGGTCTGTTTGGAACTGCGCTGGTACTTGTATTTATGATGGTCTATTACAGGCTCTCCGGCGTAATTGCGAATTTCGCGCTTCTCTTAAACATCCTCTTCCTCTTCTGCGGTCTTGCAGCGCTTGATGCCACACTCACTCTCCCGGGAATTGCCGGCATCATCCTCGCAATCGGTATGGCCGTAGACTCCAATGTTCTTATATTTGAACGAATGCGCGAAGAATTCGCGATCGGAAAAACAGTCAAATCAGGTGTTGAAGGCGGCTATAACAAGGCCTTGTTGACCATCATAGACTCTCAGGTCACAACCCTTATCACGGCATTAGCGCTCTTTCTGTTCGGCACGGGTCCGATCAAGGGTTTTGCGGTCACACTCTCACTCGGTGTCACATTCAACCTTTTCACGACACTGTTCGGCACCAGGCTGGTCTACGATATACTCTACGACCGAGGATGGCTCAAGCCCATCAAGTTCATGCAGTTCATAACTCGTCCGAACATCGATTACATGAAACTCAGAAACATCACTTTCGCCTTTTCAGCCATACTCGTACTGGTCGGGATGTTCGCATTTGTTCAGATACTCCGCGGCCAGGCAAATCTGGGTGTGGATTTCTCAGGCGGAAGTCTGCTGCAATACAAGGCGGAGCAGCCATTTGCATTGGAAGACGTGCGGACGGTGTTCAAAGAAAACGGCAAACTGGGTCTTGACCTCCAACAGGTAACCAACGAAGACAGGCTTATTGTAAAATTCAAGAAATCGGAAAAGGTTGTCGGAAACTTAAGCGATGAGATCACAACAATATTGAATGATCACATGGCTGAAAAACAATTTGTCCTGGAAAGCCAGTCCGAGATAGGCTCTTCGGTCAGCGCGGTCCTGCGTAACAAGGCGATCCAGGCGATCTTTATCTCACTGATCGGTGTTATCGTCTATCTCGCCCTGAGATTTGACGTGCGCTTCGGCCTTGCAGCCGCGATTGCAACTTTCCACGACGTAATTGTGGTTCTGGGTATATGTTACATTTTTAATATTGAGATAACGCTTCTCATTGTAACCGCACTCCTGACCCTGGCCGGATACTCGTTGAACGACAGTGTCGTGGTGTTTGATCGTATCCGCGAACTCATAAAAAAATCAGGGCCGTCTGAAAAATTCACTGGTATCATCAACATGAGTATCAATCAGGTCTTCAGCCGTACCATTGTAACATCTCTTACAACGGCGCTTGTTGTATTGACTCTTTTTATCTTCGGTGGAACCGTTATCCATGACTTCTCATTCGCACTTGCTTGCGGTCTGGTCGTGGGCACCTACTCCTCTATATTCATAGCCAGTCCGATGCTGCTCATATTACGCAAAAAGGCAAACTGATGTCGACTCAAGATTTTTTACCGGAAAATGTAAGGAAACTCCCGCCGGGCGAGCTGTTCCAGTTCAGATGTCATCCCGGGGTGGATTGTTTTACCGACTGCTGCAGACAGCTTGAGCTTGCGCTTACGCCATACGATGTTCTCCGCTTAAAACAGGCGTTAAAACTTACCTCCTCTGAATTTCTCGAACGCCACGCAGTCATAGAACAGGAGCAGGAAGACGTCTTTCCCATGGTCTATCTCGGAATGGTGGATGACGGCAGGGCAAGCTGCCCCTTTGTAACATCCGAGGGGTGCATAATCTATAAAGACCGTCCGGGCGCATGCCGTGTATATCCCCTTGGAAGGGCTGCTTTTCAGAATCCGGATGGAAAGGTTGGAGATTTTCACGTTCTGATAACAGAACCTCATTGCCACGGATTCCAGGAAAAAAAAGAGCAGGGACTCGGTGACTGGATTCAGGATCAAGGCCTTGAACCCTACAATGAATTCAATGACCTGGTATTGTCCGTAATTCAACACGACAAGGTGAAGCAAGGCGCTCAATTTACAGAGGATCAGATTAAAAAATATATGATCTCTCTCTATGACATCGACGCATTTGCAAACTTGATCAAACAACCTGAATTCAAAGGGTTGGATAGTTTTCCTGAAGTAAGTCGTGAAGATATCATAGGGGATGACAAAGCTCTTCTGAGGTTTGGGATCAGCTGGATCAGACATGAACTTTTTGGAGAATAAAAATCCTTAAGAGGCTTGTCAAATGGCAAAAAAAGTAAAAGCCCTCGTAATCACAGGTTACGGAACGAACTGTGAAACGGAAATGGCCCATGCATGCAAACTGGGCGGGGCGGAACAGGTGGATATCGTCCACATGGCCGAACTTCTGCATGGGGAATATTCCCTGGACGATTACCATTTCCTCAATCTGCCGGGCGGCTTTCTGGACGGTGACGACCTGGGCGCCGGTCAGGCCGGCGCCCACCGAATGAAGTATTCCGTGATCAAGGGCACAAACGAAAAATTTTTCGAACAGATTGTGAGATTCATAAAGCACGGCAAATTGATCCTCGGCGTGTGCAACGGCTTTCAACTCCTGGTAAAAATGGGGCTTTTACCTGGATTAGACAAGAACTATGACCAGCGTATCGTAAGCCTTACTTACAACGATTCCGGCAAATTTGAGGACCGTTGGGTGGAACTTTGTGTAAACGAAAATTCTCCATGCGTTTTTACAAAAAATCTTTCCGGCCTCTACTATCCGATCAGGCACGGCGAAGGCAAATTCGTTTCAAAAGACGACCAGACACTTACCCGGATTCAGGATGAAAATCTTGTTGCGCTCCAATACGCAAATCCTGAAACCAACGGGCCGACACAGGAGTATCCTCACAACCCCAACGGTTCACCGGCAGCTATTGCCGGGATCTGCGATCCGACGGGCAGGATATTCGGTCTCATGCCCCATCCCGAGGCCTTTCTGCACCGGACCAATCATCCCCGCTGGACCAGGGAAGAGCTTCCTGAAGAAGGTCAGGGAGTCGCACTGTTTCGAAACGGGATAGAATTTATCCGGGAAAATCTCCTGTAATACCAGCCCCCTAATCGAGGTTTTTCAGATCTTGGAATCAGAAAACCGTTTTGTCAGTTTTATCCTTGAACTGAGGAAAACCGCTCTCTATCTGCTCGGCGGCCTGGCCGGAGGCACCATCGGGTTTTATTTCATCTCCCCTGCCCTTTTAAAAATCATGCAGGGACATCTGGACCAGAAACTCTCCTTTTTTTCCGTCACAGAGCCCTTTCTTGCACACGTCAAAATCGCATTTTTCATTACTGCATTTTTTCTGATGCCCCTTTTTGTATTCGCGTTATGGAAAGCGCTTGCAAAACCATTTGGGCTTACGGTTAAGGACAGGATCTGGTTTGCATTTTTCACATGCTCTCTATTTTACGCGGGCGTCTCTTTCTGTTCCTTTGTCACACTACCGTTTGGCATAAAGTTCCTGCTCGGATTTCAGTCCGAACAGCTAAAGCCCATTATTTCAGTAGGCAAATTCGTCACATTTGTAACCATGTTCGTACTGGCATTCGGGCTTATATTCGAACTGCCGGTCTTTATGGTATTCGGGGCAAAGGCAGGAGTCTGCCCAAGAAAAACATTTGAGAAAAACCGCCGTTACGCACTCCTTGTGATCAGCATAGTAGCCGCCATGCTGACACCAACGCCGGATATAGTGAATATGCTTTTGTTGGGAGTACCGTTGTATATGCTGTATGAACTGGGGATAATTGTGCTGAAGGTCCTGAAAATTTAGAACAAAGGCCTGATGGCGTCACAGCATCTTTCCAATCACTTGATCTGCCATATGTATGGTCTCGCATCTGAATTTTGTCAGTTGTGTCCGGTTAAGAAATTGCAATGACCATTTAGACCGATTTAAGCCTCCGAATTCGTCATTCCGGCATGTTCCTAGCCGGAATCTAGGGTGTATCATACATTATCACAACTGGATTCCGGCTAAAAACTTGCCGGAATGACGAGCATGAGAGATTCGCAATCATCGTATAGTCTCATGCAAAATCCTAACCCAACACTACTGGAATTTTGTAGTAATTTGAAAAAAATTTTATTTTTTTTCGCATAAAATTCCTTCACGTAACCTCCCGAATTAAAACGATTATTTCAAATCAGGTAAGTACTACTACTTACCTGTATGTAAGTAGTAGTACTTATTTACAAAATTTTCTATCCGGTTTATAGACAATTAATCTGGGTCTCGTTTGTAACAAGGCCATATTTTCAATAATTGGAATTTATGCGAGCTTGTGCCCGTCCAGATAACGAAAAAAACGGAAAACCTCTTCTTTGCTGAGAACGGTCACGGTCTTTGGTTTTTTCTTGGCCCGGATATGGGCAATTTTACCATCCAAAGGTTTACCAAGCACCTCCCGGTAAAGGAAGACGATGGCATTAAGAGCCTGTCGCTGCGTGGAAGACGACAC
>DAOVYS010000134.1 GCA_030635485.1 Pseudomonadota bacterium
ATCAATGCGGCCTTTGCAAAGAGAACTTCAGGCCGCACTTTAGGACCCGTTTTCATCACTTTCTCCGCGCCTGACCATTGGCCGTATAATTGAAGAGGGGCTGCAAGTTCACAACATCGGGACAGATATAAAGGAACGGCGCAGATCCGTGAAACAGACGCTTATCGAGGTGGGGCTTGACCCTGAAACGATTGACCGTTATCCCCATGAATTCTCAGGAGGAGAGCGGCAGAGAATCGCGATTGCCAGGGCAATCATCCTTAAGCCCAATCTTATCCTGCTTGATGAGCCTACAAGCGCACTGGACATGACCATCCAGGCCCAGATCATCCGGCTGCTTCGTGATCTGCAGAAAAAATACCGGACAACCTATATCTTTATATCACACGATTTAAGGGTGATCCGCACACTGGCAAACGATGTGGCAGTAATGTGGAACGGCAGAATAGTGGAATCAGGCCCTGCGGCCGACATCTTCAATTCCCCGACCCATCCGTACACAAAAAGGCTATTTTCCGCAGCCTTTGGGGAATAGGGAATTCCGAATTCCGCAATCATCTTTTCCCATGCCCCACAGGCACGATATAGAGCGGATCTTCATCAGGGTCGTTTTTCAGTATCCTTTTTACATCTCGATCATGAAAGGCGCCTACCACAACATTATCAAGCCCCAATGAGACGGTCTGGAGACTGATGTTCTGTGCAACGTGTCCCACTTCGATAAGCACATAGCTATTTCCACGCGCGCCGTATTTCCCTGTTACCCGTTCATTCACCGCGCATATCACAAACACGACAGGGGCATCTCTTATGTAAATTTGGCTCAATGCCGCCCGGCACAGCTCATCTCTCCTGTCATTGCCGTCGATCCGGCGCAATGCATGATCACGCGGCAGGTATTTGTATATTCCGGGAGAAAGGTCCCGGGCGTTTCCAACCACGGCATACACCTCAAGAGGATAGAGCGCTCCGGCCGATGGAGCGGTTCGATACCCCCCTGGAGAGGTAACTCCCTGGGCAGCCCACAGAAGCTGTGAAATATCGGCAAGCGTCAGCGGATCGCTGCTGAATTTCCTGACCGACCTCCTGAGGCCAAGCGCCTTTTCAACAGACATGCCTCCGTCATGCCGAGGCTCCGGCAGACTGACAACTTTCGAAGTTCCAAATCCAGTCATTTCACCTCACATCCAGGGCGGCCCAGCTATCATAACCATTAACAGGACTCGGGCTCGCGTCCCGCCCTCAAATCTTTTCCTTCAAGAAAACGCGCGATCGACTCGGATGCTGTTTTGGCGCCGGCAACGGCCTTTGCAACGGTCTGCGGACCAGCCACGGCATCTCCTGCAGCAAATATCCACTCCACGGATGTCCGGAGTGTTACAGGATCCACATCATAGGTTCCCCATTTGGTCAGTTTTATATCAATTCCCTTGTCGGCTTTGTGATCAATGTTCTGACTGATTGCGGAGATAATCGCGTCCGCCTGGATCATAAAATTTGAGCCGTCAATGGGGATAGGACGGCAACGTCCGGATGCATCACACTCACCGAGTTTCATGCGGATGCATTCCACCTGGGAAATCCTGTTATCCTCTCCATGGATCTTGACCGGAGTCGCCAGGGTCTCTATCCGGACTCCCTCTTCCTCCAGATGATGGATCTCGGCCGCGGCTGCCGGCATTTCTTTCCTGCTGCGGCGATAAAGAATAAACACCTTGTCAGACCCTGTCCTGAGCGCTGTTCTGGCAACATCGATCGCCACATTGCCTCCGCCTACCACAACTACATTCTGACCCAGGTTCAGATCTTCCCCGATATTTACCCGGCGAAGGTAATCAACTCCCTGCATGACCCCGTCAAGGTCCTCGCCTTCAATTCCTAGTTTTCTGCTGTTATGGGCGCCGACTCCAATAAATATCGCCTCAAATCCTTCTTCTTTTAACTCGGAAATCGTTTTATCCCTGCCAATGGTCACATTGGTATGGATCTCTACACCGCAATTTTTCAAGGCGTCAAATTCAGCCGCAACTATGTCGCGCGGCAGCCGATAGGCTGGAATACCGACTGTCAGCATCCCGCCAAGCACGGGCAGGCTTTCAAAAATGGTACAGGAATAACCCTCGTGTGCAAGATAATAGGCTGTTGTCATGCCGGCGGGACCGGAACCGATTATTGCCACTTTTCTATTCTTCATAACCGCGCATGGGGTCATGATATCCTTGTTGTTTGCAACCATCCAGTCAACAAGAAAACGCTCCAGCATGCCGATGGCCACTGGCTCTCCCTTTTTCCCCCTTACACAAGACCCTTCACACTGGAACTCATGAGGACATACCCGGGAACATACGGCAGGAAGAGAAGTCGTCTCCCGGTCAGCCCAGTACGCCTCCTCAATCTTCCCTTCCCTTAACAGCCTTATAAAACGTGGAATATCATTATGAATGGGGCAGGCCTGTATGCATCCCGGCTTCTTGCACTGGAGGCATCGATTGGCCTCCTTTACCGCAGTCTCATAATCAAACCCGGAAACGACTTCATCAAAACTCTTAATACGCTCAGCCGGCGCCATTTCAACAACCGGCTGACGCGGAATCGTCATCCTCTCTTTCGCCTTCATAATGTTTCTCCCATGACAATGCTGATACTCTAAAAATCACAACACCACATTACATTACCTGACTACCAACCAGAACCTATGGTTTTCACTAATAAAATTAGTGTATGTTACGTCCGCACACGGAACAATGTCAAGAAAATTCGTAACCACCCGGGTTCAAAGTTCCAGAATTCACGGTTCCGGCCAACGCATGAAAAAGATTGCAAAAGCGATTAACCGAGAACTTGGACGGCTGCCAATTATTTTTTTTTTTGCATAAATTTTCTGTACTGTCAGCTCCCATTTGTTATAGAATAAATTTGGAATAAAAGACAAAACCATTGGCCCTTAAGGATACCGCAATGACTATAAACGCACTTGACCTCTATCGGGACGTTCTGCCGAAGACAAACTGCGGCGACTGTAGTTTTCCGACATGCCTGGCATTTGCCGGCATGGTGATATCCGAAAGGATTCCATTAAAGGACTGCCCCCATGTCGACCCAGATCTGTTGATCGTTTATGAACAGAAGATCAACGAGCAATATTGTGCTGGAAACGGGTTCAAAAAAGAGATAGGCCGCGAGGCTCTGGCCTGGGCAAAAGAAAAAGCGAAAATCCTGGCATACGACGAGCTGGCCGCAAGAGTGGGCGGAGAGCTGGTCTATAAAGGCGATGACACCGTTATAAAGCTGCCCTATTTTAATGATTCGCTCACTGTTTCAAAAAGCGGAATTGCCAAAAAAGATGGTTCGGAACCGACAATACTAGACCAGGTGTTTATTTACAACCACCTGGTCCATGCCGGATCACCGAAACCCACCGGCGAATGGAAGGGATTTATCGAATTCCCGAACACCATATCCAAAATCAAATCCATGAAAGACCGGGTCGAAACGCCCTTGGTCGAATGTTTCTGGGACCATCCCGACAGACTGCGGGCTGCGGCCGAAACCCTGGGCGGCGTTGACCTGACGGACGATCTACAGCCCGCCGACATGGTATTTCTTTTCAAACCACTCCCAAAGGTCCCTGTAATGCTTCTGTTCTGGGATGCTGATGAGGATGAAGACTTTGATGCCGAGGCAAAACTCCGCTTTGATGAAACCATAGTCCAACATCTTGACATCGAATCGATCGTCTTTTTAAGCGAACGATTGAGAGAGCTTTTGTGTGAAATGTGATGTAACTAGCCCTGCACAAAGGCATTTGGTTCAATACCCCGTAAATATTCGGTTAACCCTTCTCGATATTGATCGACGGCGTTGAATATCGAATTTGCATTTCATGTTTTCAGCATGGTTCCGACTGTAGGGGCAACCCTTGTGGTTGCCCTGCCTGGATAGGGTGCCCACAAGGGGTACCCCTACGGTTTTTCTATTAAAAGACCATACAAGGGGTACAAATTTTTTAATCCACCAACCGTAAATCGTTAACCGCAACCTGTTAACTTTCTCATTCACCTATTCCAAAAAAAAAGAGCCCAATCAAACCATGTTTGTTCTAGGATTACAGGGAAGTCCCCGCAAGGGAGGAAATACCGACATTCTTCTGTCCGCGTTCTTGGAAGAGGCCGAGAGGCTCAGCGCCGTAACACACACTGTTAACGCGGCTGCGGAAGGCGTGACTCCGTGTCTTGGATGCGGGACCTGTGAAAAAAAAGGTTACTGCCCGATTGATGACACCATGCAGGAGATCTATTTCCTGATGCGACGCGCCGACATCATCGTAATGGCCACACCTATTTATTTTTACGGACCAACCGCGCAGATCAAGGCCCTTATCGACCGCACCCAGGCCCTCTGGGCGAGGTCATCAATACACAAACTGGCCGATCCGGGAAGCAGACGGCGCAAGGGCATTCTCCTGGCTGTCGGAGCCACCAAGGGAAAAAAGCTCTTTGAGGGCACAACAGCCTCGGCAAGGTATTTCTTTCATGCGGCAGGCGCCAAACTCTCAGGCAGCATTACGGTCAGGCAGGTGGATAAGGCCGGGGCAATCAACAGCCGTCCCGACTCACTTGATGAAGCGCGAAAACTGGCCGTTGAGCTGGTCTTGCCCTATCTTGCCGGAAAAAAAATATTATTTATCTGCAAGGGAAACAGCTGCAGGAGTCAAATGGCAGGAGCGTTTACCAGGCTCTATCATGGTGACGTATTTGAGGTTGAGACTGCAGGAACCAATCCCGAATCCAAAATAGATCCCATAATGGAAGAGGTGATGCGGGAAAAAGGAATAGATATGGCCTGGCTGCGTCCCAAATCGATTGAAGATGCGCTGGCCTCATTAGGCCGTCCTCCGGACATGATAATTTCCATGGGATGCGGCGACCAGTGTCCTCATTACCAAGGAGTAGAGTTCGAGGACTGGAGACTTCCCGACCCGGCAGGCAAATCAATCGACTTCATGCGTGAAATCAGGGACTCAATTTTTGAGAAAGTGCATGAAATGGGGCACTGGTAAACGCTTACTTCTAAGGTATTAAACAGAACTCACCATAATATGGACAACATCCATATCAAATATATCTTTTCCAGGGACGATGGGGCCAGGGATATTTTCAACCTCTGTCTTGACGGTAACAGCATCACCCTGAACAATAACGACAATACCCCTGACAACCCGCCTGACTGGGCCAGGCTCGATTTTCACAGATGCCCCAATTGTACATTGGCGCCGGACCGCCACACTTACTGCCCGTCCGCCCTTTGCATGGTCCCTATTGTGAAAAGATTTGAAGGATTAGTGTCCCACGACGAACTTAAAGTCGAAATTATCACGGCCGAGCGGAAGATCAGCCAGCACACCACGGCCCAGCGGGCCATCGGTTCAATGATGGGTCTGGTTTTCGCAGCCGGCGGTTGCCCACATACGGCATTTTTCCGCCCCATGGCCCGTTTCCATCTCCCCCTGGCAAGTGAGGACGAAACCATATTCCGGGCCGTTTCCATGTATCTCCTGGCCCAATATTTTAAACGAAAGCAGGGAGATGAAACCGATTTTGACCTCAACGGCCTTGCTTTAATCTATAAAAACATCCAGGTGGTCAACAATACAATTGCCGAACGATTGCGGGCCGCAACCGAAACAGACTCCTCAATAAATGGTGTGATATTTCTGGACATGTACGCAAAGGCAATGCCCTACGTGATCCGGGATGCCTTAAAGGAGATACGATATTTGTTTGAACCGTACCTTGGGAATGACTTTAAAATGACTAGTGACTAATGACATTATTTAAAAACAAAAGACTCCGATACATCTTTCTGGCCTCCCTGCTATTGGCTCTCATTTTACCGTTGGTGAATATTTATGTCATTTACCCAAGGCATAGGCATCATCTTATAGATCATACAGAGGAAAATGCCGGCCGTGTGGTCCACCACATTGCCAGGCATATGGCCGCCCAAAGAAAAAATTTCGACAAAAACTTCATAAAACAATGGGGCAAAGAGCATGGAAAGCATATTCTTGATGATTTCAACCTGAAAAAAATAAAAATATTTGCTCCTTCAGGGGAAATTATCTACTCATCCTCGCCTGAAGAGTCTGGAAAGGTAAACTCGAATAGCAATTTCCATGAAATTGTTGCCAAAGGAAAAGTGGTTACAAAGGTTGTTAAAAAAGAGAATAAAACCCCGGAAGATAAAATAATTAAAATTGATGTGACCGAAACCTACGTGCCCATAACAAAAAATGGTGAATTATTGGGCATATTCGAGATCTGTTATGATATTACAGAGTCTATCAATGATCTCAAAAAAAGATTTTCAACATTACTAATCTATCTCATATTATTTATATTTCTCGCTCTCCTTTTTACAATTCTGATTCAATTGGACCGGCAGATACTGAGGCAGAAAAACACAACGGATATGCTGGAAGAAAAACGGAAGATTCTTCTGTCTGAACAAGAAAAACAGTCCATACTCTTTGAAAAAGTAGACCATGCCAAGAAAGAATGGGAAACAACCATGGATTGTATAGGCGACATGGTAATACTTACTGATGCAAGTTTACATATCAAGCGCTGCAATAAAGCGGTTCGTGATTTTACCGGAACAGGTTACTCGGATTTACTTGAAAAAAAATGGACTGATATTCTTGAAGACTCCGAAATGGAGAAAATGGATTTCAAAGGCAATGCTCTTGAGTACTATCACAAACCGTCCGGCAGATGGTTTTATTTAAATATGTACATATTATCAGACGGCTTTGTAGTTACCTTACACGATTTGACTGAAATCAAAAAAGTCAGCACGGAATTGGAGAAAAAACATATAGAGATACAGCAAGCATATTCGGAACTGAAACAGACCCAGACTCAATTGCTTCAACAGGAAAAAATGGCCTCCATCGGCCAACTCGCAGCAGGCGTGGCCCATGAAATCAACAACCCGGTCGGTTATATTTCAAGCAATCTCGGCGCGCTGGGCAAATATGTAACAAAATTAACCGAGTTTATCGAATTCCAGGTTGCGATCATGGAGCAATGCCACAACCCGGAAGCTGCCGGACAGTTGTCTGAGCAGCGAAAAAAATTAAAGCTGGATTTTATCTTAAATGATGTCAACGAATTGATAGAAGAGTCTGTAGAGGGGTGTGAACGGGTCAAAAAGATTGTTCAGGACCTGAAAGGAT